>CAYQPI010000267.1:0-9431 GCA_964419405.1 uncultured Flavobacteriaceae bacterium | reverse complement strand
GTCATCTACCTGTCCAATTGTTTTTGAAGATTGATCATTGGTAATGCTGATCTCTAAATCGCTCGGAAATACATTGATTCTTGCATCTTTAACGATGGCTTGAACTTTTTCGGCAGCAGCGACCATATTTTTCCCAGCTCTTTTCTTTACATCCAGCATGACAACAACTTCTCCAAAAGCCCTGGCATAGGTTGTTTTTTCCTTCTCTTTAAAGGAAACTTCGGCAATGTTTTTTAGATAGATCGGGCTGTTGTTTTCTGATTTCACTACAAAATTATCGAGATCAGACGGGTGGTCTATTTCTCCAATAATACGAATGGTTCTTCGCTGTCCACTGGTAACCAAATTACCTGCAGACATGGTAATATTACCACCATTAACTGCATTGATCACATCATCAAAACTTACCTTAGCAGCCATCATTTTATAAATGTCTACGGCAATTTCAACTTCTTTTTCCTGAGCTCCTCTAATGTCAACTTGCTTAATTTCGGGCAAACCTTCAATTTCATCTTCCAGATATTCGGCATATTTTTTCAATTTTTCTACCGGATAATCCCCTGAGATATTGATATTCAGAATCGGCATTTCTTCAGACAAGTTCAATTCAAAAACGTTGGGTTCTACCTTGGCGCCATTAAAGGTTGGCCAGTCTTCACCAGATGTTTCTGAGTCAATTTCATCCTTTACTTTTTGCTTTGCCTCGTCAACGCTAATGTTTTCGTCAAATTCAACAATCACCATGGAGTAATCCTCCTGAGAGGTTGAGGTGATTTCAACAACATTACTTACTGTCTTCAATTTTTCTTCCAGAGGGTCGGTAAGTAGTTTTTCAACATCTTCAGCTGTATTTCCCGGGTATAAGGAGCTTACATAGATCTTGGTTTCCTTTATTTCAGGAAAGTTCTCCTTTGGCATACTGTTGTATGACGAGAGCCCTGAAAATAAAATGATCAATATTACCACATAAATGGTGGTTTTATTATTGATGGCCCAAGACGATAAACCGAACTCTTTATCGAGTACTTTTTTTTGCTTCACCATGCTTATGAGTCTTGATTGATTATTTTCACTTTCTGACCATCGTTCACGCTTCTGGCACCTTCTTGAATGATTTCATTGCCGGCTTCCAGACCGTTTATAACTTCAATAAAATCTCCCTGAGTCAAGCCGGTTTCAATAATAGTTTTTTCAGCAGTAGCACCACCATCATCGACTTTGTCTTTAATGATATAAATATATTGGTCTCCACTCGCGTTTTCAGAAATGATTCCTTGCGGTATTAACAAAGCCTGTTCATTCGAATAATCGTTGATACGTAATTTAGCGGTAAGGTTTGGTTTGACCGACTTCTCTTTATTGGGAATCGAAATTTCGACCTTAAAAGTCCTGTTGTTAGGATTGATGTAGTCACCAACCTGTCTTACTTTCGAATCTATCTTTTTATTGAGTACAGGAAATTCGACTTCCACCTTTTTACCTGTTGTAATATTAGACACGTATTTTTCAGGCACATCTGTTTCAATATACATGTTGTTTAAATTTACAATCCTCATCAGTTGAGATTGGCCCGGCATGACAACACTACCTTGTTCAGTAAACACATCATCAATGGTTCCTGAAAACGGAGCCGTTACAATTGTTTTAGCAACTTGCTGCTCCAATTGTGCTATAGCCTGGTTCTGGGCCTCATAATTTGATTTGGCCTGTAAGTACTGCATTTCACTACCAATTTTCTGGTCCCAAAGTCGTTGCTGTCTTTCAAAGGTTGTTTTCGCCAGTTCCTCCTGAATTTTTAACTGTGACAATTGCTGGCTAAGGCCACCATCATCAATTTTGGCTAAAATCTGCCCTTTTTGAACTTTCTGCCCTTCTTTGACATAGACATTGGTCAATACTCCTGAAAATTCGGGGTAAATTGTTAAGAGGTTTTTAGTAGTGACGTTACCTTGCAATTCCAGGAAATGCTTAAAGTCAGTCTTTTCAAGCTTAAATGTGGTAATCAACGGGATTTTAGTATCGTCATCTAATTCTGAAATAACGATATCAAGTTTTTTTATGTCCTGCTTGATCAAATTCTGCTCGCTGACCAATTCGGTTTTTTTTGCTCGAATAGCCTTGAGGTCCCTGGATTCTATCAGGTCTTCCACGCTTTTTTTATCTCCACTCCCACAGGAGGTAAGAATAAAACTTATTGTGATTAGGGTTATTATATTTTTCATATTAAAAGAGGTTAAGTGCATTTTCTAATTCTACTTTGCTTTGGATTATTTGTAAGATGGATTGAATATAATCTTGCTGTGATCCGAACAACTGGTTTTGCGTATTGGTCAGATCGATACTTGTACTCAGTCCCTCAAAAAATTTGATCTGCTCTTTTTCTGCGATGCTTTCGGCAAGGGCAAGATTCTTTTTAGAGGTTTGAAACTGATCCAGTGAAAACTGGTATTTGTTTTTGGCTGTATTGACTTGAAGTTTCAGGTTTTCAGAAATTTCATTTTTTTCTATTTCTGACTGCATTAGGTTGATTTTTGCCTGCTGCGTACGCGAACTTCTCTGTAAACTACTGAATACAGGTATTTTCATACTGATTCCAAACAGGGACGAATCAAACCAATTGTCATCTATATTTTCAAAAAAGATGAGGTTATCTCCATATTGAAATGTGCTGTAATTTATGAAGGCATTGATGGATGGGATACTTTTGCTTTTTTCATATTTCACCAAAAGTTCATCTGATAATACCTGATTGTCAGCGATTCTAAAATCAACATGGTTTTCTAGTTCAAAATCTTCTTGCAGAATCTGCATATCTGCACTTTTCATGGCAAGGTTTTCAAGACTTTCTGTAAGTTCAACTTCAGTTTCTATGGGAATACCCATGGTTAAATTTAAGGCCTGTCTTGATATTTCTTCAAGTCTTGACGATCTGTTAATTTCATTGTCAATACTGATCAAGGTAATTTGTTGCTGTTCAAAATCCTGTTCTTCAGCAAAACCATTTTCAAGAAGAATTCTTGTTTCATAGAGGTTTTTTTCTAAAACCTCTTTATTGCTGTATAGAATTTTAAGGGTTTCCTGAGCCACAACCACATTGCCGTAGGCGTTTATTACGGCCTCTCTAATTGTTTGATCGGTTTTTTCTTTTGCCAGATTTGAAATCATTAAAAATGTTTTAGCTGATTGTAATCCAACTAAATAAGAACCATCAAATATCAATTGATTCATGGTAACTGTGGCATTCAGGTTTTGTTTAGTACCGAATACAACAGGGGTGAATTCACCAGGGTCACCTCCAATAACCTCCGATGGGATAAAGGTTACCTGTTGTTTAAGCCAATTTTGATAATCGATACCTGCATCTATTTGTGGTAGTCCGAAGGAGGTAGCTTCCCATTTTTGTTTTTCGGCTGCGTCAATATCCAGAGCAGCATTTTGAACGGTGTAATTATGTTCCAAGGCATATTGCACGGCTTCGTCAAGCGAGAAAGAATAGGTTTCTTCCTGAGCTTTCAATCCATATGCACTTAAGATCAATAAAATAAGGGGTATTATTTTTTTCATTTTTCCAGTAGGTTTATTAATGTTTTTAATCCTTTTTCAGTGGCGATGGCTCTTATGTGGTATTCGAGAAAGGCATCTTTTAATGCAGTCATTCCATATTTTTTTAAGGGAAAGAGCTCAGTATTTGTAAGGCTCATATTGCCACTAAAGTAGAATCGTGTAATTAGGTCAATTTTTATTTCTTCACGGTAAAATCCCTCCTTAATCCCTCGTTGTAAATTCTCTACTACGCACTGATTTACTGATTCAAATTGTTTATCCTTGAGTTGTTTAAAGATTTTGGGATAATACTTTTGTAATTGATAATGTGGAGAGGACTTTTCATTTTTAAGCTGATTGTTGATAACAGATTTGATGGTGAAAACCTCTTCGATTGGATTTAAATTTCCCGAACAAATGTTACAAATGGATTCATTGACATTGTTGAGAATATAAAAAGTTGTTGCCTGAACCAATTTTAGCTTGGTTGGGAAGTGGCTGTAGATCGTCTTTTTAGACATTCCAAGTTCCGAAGCAATGTCATCCATAGTAACGCTTTTAAACCCCAGGTTTAAAAACATTTCAGATGCTTTATGTAAAATTTTTTCTTTCATGAGTTTGCAAATATAACAAAGGAAACTTTAAACACAAAAAAAGTTTCCAAAGTTTACAATAGCATAACATACTATTAAGTCGTTAAAAATTTTAAAATGTTACTGAAAAAGGAACCTCCTGAAACATTTATTTAAATTCAGACATTTGAAGCTCTAAGATTCTTTTAGATTAATTATTTTTACCAAAAATTGAATTCTTAATTATGGAGAAGTACCGGAGCGCTTTTTTGACTTATTTAACTGAATTGCAGATTGAAAAAGAGCCTAAAAATCTTTATACTCCAGTCGATTACATTATGGGACTTGGAGGGAAAAGAATGAGACCAGTACTCGTTTTGATGAGTTGTGATCTGTTTGGAGGCAATTATATGGATGCCATGGAAGCAGCCTTGTCTGTTGAAATGTTTCACAACTTCACATTGATTCATGATGATATTATGGATCGAGCCGATCTGAGAAGAGGGAAGCAAACAGTGCATAAAAAATGGGATTTGAATACGGGTATTTTATCTGGGGATGCTCTGATGATCATGTCTAATCAACGCTTGGAATTTTACGATGGAGAGAAATTTAAAGCACTTATCTCCTTGTATAATAAGACGGCCCTGGAAGTTTGTGAAGGTCAACAACTGGATGTTGATTTTGAGGAAATGTCTGAGGTACCATTAGAGAACTATATCAAGATGATCAGTTTTAAAACGGCGGTGCTGGTGGGAGCCTCTTTGAAAATGGGCGCAATCATTAGTAATAGCCCTGTGATTGATCAGGATAAAATTTACGGATTTGGACTGAATTTAGGTATTGCTTTTCAACTTCAAGATGACTATTTGGATACTTTTGGAACGGTAGAATTCGGAAAGAAAATAGGAGGAGATATAGTAGAGGGAAAGAAGACCTTTTTATATATCAAAGCTCTTGAACTTGCAGATGAATCGGATAGACTGGAGTTGCTAAGGCTCTATGAGTCTGAGAATGATGCCGATCTTAAAATCCAACGCGTAAAACAATTATTCCTAAAGTATCAATTGGATGAATTGCTATTGACCGAAATCGAGCATTATACCCTAAAAGCCATTGAAGATATTGATTCCCTGACCATTGATCAGGAGAAAAAAAAGGTGTTTAAGAATTTTGGTCTCACCTTGATGAATCGTAAAACTTGATCTTATGCAAGGCAATGCTGGTTTAACATTACTCAATCAGATACAATCGAAAAAATTAATAGCGGAATTAATTCAACAAATCAACAAGGATGCAAGTCTCTCTGGAACAGATCAGTGCATAGAGCATACTAGCGATATTACACAACTACTGAGGCAGGTCCATGGTTTTCTGGTCCATTTGATGAACCATGATTTTGGAGCCTATCTTAACTTCTTGTACAGGGCGGATGTTCCTGAGGAAAAAGTAAGAGGCATTGACGAGACGGACCCAGTATATATTGCTGATAAGGTTTTGATACTGGTGCTTCAAAGAGAATGGAAGAAAGTTTCTCTTAGAAATAAAATCCAATAACCGGAGACCAGGCAGAACTGTATACACTTCTGGTAGAATCGTATAAGATGTCGTATCGAACCCCAAAGGATACATTTCTCGATACGAAAGATGCGCCCAGATAGAGGGCATTGTTCCAGTAGGAATAATCATAGTCACCAATATCATTAGAATTTCTATAGCTTCCATTGGTTTGTAAGCCTTCATATTCAGCCGATAATTGCAGCATTGGAACAGGCCTGACAGCCACCATTACACTGGGCCCAAACGAATTTTGACTATACTTATTTGATCGGTTATCCTCTGCACTGGAATAGATGTACGTCAGTCCAAATCCGGTTAAAAACTTTGGAGACACATTATAATAAGCCTTTGGAGCAATTAAAATATCCGTCCCTCCATTCCAAAAAGAAAGACCCAGATTACCACCAAAACTCCAGCTTCTTTGAAATTGATAGTTCGATTTTTGGGGTTTCGTCGCTTGAGTTGTTTGTGTCTTTTCATTTTTTTCAGATAAAAATTCATAATCAGAATTATTTTGAATCGTATCTTTTTCTTGGGCCAAAGCCGTAACTGATAAAAAGATAAAACCTGTAGTGTAGAAAAGACGTCGTAGCATTTTTTAATATTTATTTTAAGAAATCCAAATATAATTATTCAAAGATAATTATTGTGCAGAATGTAAAAAAATAGTAATATTGCACTCCAATTTTGGACCCATAGCTCAGTTGGTTAGAGCACCTGACTCATAATCAGGTGGTCCTAGGTTCGAGCCCTAGTGGGTCCACTATATAAAGTCTTAAGGATGAATCTTTAAGACTTTTTTTTTTGATTCCTTTCATAATTAAGAGCTTTGAAAAAAATATTTTTTTTCATTTATTCTTTTTTTATCGGTGACAAAAATGTTAATTTTATATTTTGTTTCTAAATTTGTTGTTGACATTTCAGTAATAGAATAAATTAATGTTAAATTAATTATTAGTTGTTGATATATTTTTTAATCGTTTTCATATATTTGCAACAAATTCGGTTTAGTTACGTTATAAAAATCTAAAAGGGTAATTTTATATGGCAAATAAATACTTTAGTGCGATACTTCTGATTGCATTTGTTTTGGTAACCGACGTGTTAGTTGCTCAATCACCTGTGCCTGCTCCGAATCCACCAGGTGTCCCTATTGATGGAGGAGTTATTGGTTTACTTGCTTTAGGTGTAGGATACGCCGTTAAGAAGATATACGACAAATCAAAGGGCTAATTATTGCGCCATTAATCTAGCCACATACTTTCCTATTACATCAAATTCCAGATTCACTGTATCATTTATTTTGATTTGGTGAAAATTTGTATGCTCATGTGTATATGGTATGATCGCTACACTGAACGATCCTTCTCGAGAGTCAACAACGGTCAGACTTACACCATTTACCGTGATGGACCCTTTTTCAATCGTAAGATTATTATAGGTATTATCATATGCGAAAGTATACACCCAGCTGCCGTCGGCTTCACTAAGAGCTGTACAATGAGCAATCTGATCAACATGACCTTGAACGATATGGCCATCAAGTCTGGCACCGAGTGTCATGGCGCGTTCAAGGTTGACCTTATCTCCTAATTTTAATTCACCGATACTTGATTTATCTATGGTTTCCTTGATGGCAGTAATGGTGTGTGTTCCCTCGCCCAGGGAAACAACGGTTAAACAAACTCCATTGTGAGCAAGGCTCTGATCAATTTTAAGCTCTTTTGAAATACCGCTTTTTACAGTAATGTGTAAATTTTCAAGTTCGTGCTTTAATTCAACGATCTCTCCTAATTCTTCTATTATGCCTGTGAACATGTTCTAAAATTAATGATTAAATTTGCGTATTGGTAAATTTGAATTACCATTCAAAATTAAGCATAATTACAGAGTTGGATGAAAAAAAAGGATAAAATAAAAGTCGGAATTTCAGTCGGAGATCTAAATGGGATTGGTATTGAAATTGTGTTAAAAACATTTGAAGACAATAGAATGCTTGACTTTTGTACTCCTGTGGTGTTTGCTTCCTCAAAGGTGATGAGTTATCATAAAAAGGCCTTGCGTGTCAATACCGGAATTCACGGTATAGATTCACTGAAAAAGATCGTACCTCAAAAGCTGAATTTGTTAAATGTGTGGAAGGAAATGATTGATCTGGACCTCGGGAACCCAACTGAAGTTTCAGGAAAATATGCACTGCAGTCTTTAGAGCATGCAACGAAGGCATTGAATAATGGAGATGTAGACATTCTCGTAACGGCCCCGATTGACAAGAACAATATTCAATCAGATGCGTTTGCGTTTAACGGACATACTGAATTTTTGGAAAGTAAGTTTAAGGGTGAGGCACTGATGATTCTTTGCTCAGGTGATTTAAGAGTTGGGTTAATTACAGGTCATATTCCTGTTAGTCAGGTGTCTGAATCGATTCATCCAGAATTGATAAAGAAGAAAGTCGCTATTATGTATACCTCTTTGGTAGAAGATTTTGGAATTTCCAAGCCTAGAATAGCAGTTCTGGGATTGAATCCTCATTGTGGTGATCAAGGAGTAATAGGAACTGAAGATGATGAAATTGTAAGACCAACGATAGAAGAAATTCAAAAAAGTGGAAAACTTGTATATGGACCTTATGCTGCTGACAGTTTTTTTGGTAGCGGCAATTATGAAACTTTTGATGGTGTATTAGCCATGTATCACGATCAGGGACTGGCACCTTTCAAGACCCTGGCCTTTGGGAAAGGTGTAAATTTTACAGCGGGTTTAGAAGCCATAAGAACTTCTCCAGACCATGGAACGGCGTTTGAAATCGCTGGTAAATCAAAAGCAGATTACAGCTCTTTTAAGGAAGCTATATTCATGGGAATCAATTTGTTTAAGGCAAGAGAATCCTACAAGAACCTTACAGAAAATAAACTTGAAATACGAAAAGAGAAGAAAAAACAATATTCTAAATAAATAGTTTTTAAATAGTTAATTTTTTTCTATCTTTGCGCGCTCAAATTTATGTTCAGATGAAATTGTCAAATGATTTTGTGTTGTCGTTTTTTGGATTAAAGGAAGGAAAGCACAGGTTTGAATATAAAATTGATAAACAGTTCTTTGAGTCTTATTCATTTGATGAATTTTTAGATGCAGATTTTGCGGTTACTCTTGATTTTGTTAAAAAGAGTACCTTGCTGGAATTGCATTTTGAGAATAAGGGAAAGGCAACGGTTGCTTGTGATGTTACCAATGAACCTTTTGAGCTTCCTCTAGAAGGAAGTCTTGACATGGTTGTTAAATTTGGAGAGGCATACAATGATGAGAATGAGGAGGTACTTATTTTGCCTCATGGTGAGCATCAGCTGGATTTGTCTCAATATATATATGAGATGATCGCCTTATCTGTTCCTTTAAAGAAAATTCACCCTGGCATAGAAGACGGCTCGTTGAAATCGGATATTTTGAGTAAACTCGAAGAATTAAGTCCGGAAAAAAATAAGGAAATAGATGAAATCGACCCTAGATGGGAAGACTTGAAAAAATTACTAATAGATAAAAATAAGTAGAGATGGCACATCCTAAAAGAAAAACATCGAAATCAAGAAGAGATAAAAGAAGAACGCATTACAAAGCTGTTTCTCCTCAAATTGCCAAAGATCCTACAACAGGTGAAGCTCATTTATACCACCGTGCACATTGGCATGAAGGAAAGCTTTACTACAGAGGTCAGGTTTTGATTGATTCACAAGAAAATATAGCATAAACTTTTTC
>CAYQPI010000266.1:0-10863 GCA_964419405.1 uncultured Flavobacteriaceae bacterium | reverse complement strand
GCGCCAAGAAAATTAGTAACAGAGGCGACGAGTCGTATATGCGAGGCCATTCAAGAAGTAAAACCTACAAAAAAGGTGAAATTTGTGTTGATGAATACTTCAGGGAATCAAAATACTGCTGCCGGTGAACAAATCTCCTTTGGACAAAAATGTGTGATTGGTCTCTTGCGCCTATTATTACCACCTCATGTTGACAATGAACAGGCCGCTGCTTATTTGTCGAAACAGATAGGCACTTCAAATGAGGCTGTAGAATGGGTAGCAGTTAGACCAGATAATCTTATAAATGAGGATGAGGTATCATCTTATGAAGTGTGCGCATCTCCTGTTAGAAGTGCTATTTTTGACCCTGGTAAAAGCAGTCGTATCAATGTGGCACATTTTATGTCCCAGCTCATTGACGATACGAATTTGTGGGAAAAATGGAAAGGACAAATGCCTGTGATTTATAATGCTGCAGGCAATAGTTGAATAAACGGACTATAAATTTCTTATGTCTCGTAACATTTATGGTTATTAAGTCGTCTCATTCACAAACCTGAACACCTATGTAGTTTATGAATATAAAATATCTGTTTGGAAGTCTATTGTTTTTGTTATGCGCTGTAAAACCGGTAAATGCCCAGCTAAGCTCGGTTTTTAATGAGGTGAAATTTTATGAGTCAGTGGAAGAAACAACGAAAAAAGTGGATGCCATTGCTGAAAGTACCCATTTGTTTTCATTTACCTCCCCCAATTTTCCTTTAGCAGCTAAAATGGAATCACATTTGGTAGCCAGCCAGGTCATTGTTCAAAATGACACGCTAGATAAGGTTGTTTTTACCTTTTCTGATGATCGTTTGACTTTTATTCAAGCTAAGGGCGGTGTCATCCAAGGCCTGGGAGGCAAGACCGACACAGAACAACAGAGGTATCTGAATTATTTCATCTATGTAGCAGACCGCCTGTTTATTGATATTGATAAAGATTTGGCCTGGCTTATGACCGAAGAAGCGCTTCATCCCAACCTGTTTACCTGGGATAATCCCTATTTAGCAGCTTCAGGAGATAAGCAAGTGGTGTACAATACTTCAGTCCAGATTCCGGAATTTGTGAAAATGGGTAGCACCATTGAAGAAATATTGCCTCACATAAAGGAGCAAAGTTCTATGGTGTACATAGAAAAATTAAAAGAGACTCCCAGCTTTTCAAAAACACAGGTAAATGGTTTTGGAATAGAATATGCTGGTTTTCCCAGGAAGTTTGAGTTCAGATTTCAGAATGGAGAATTACAGAAAATTTGGATTTTAACAGCTAAAGAGGAAGAGAAAAGACTCTATGAAAATTTAAACCTGGAATATGGCAAGCCAATTTTCAGCAATGAAGATTGGGATGTTTTTAAAGATTGGACCCTGCTGCTCAGAAAAGATAAACCGGAGGTTCTCTTATTGTCTGATGAGCTTGCTCAGCAATTTAGGAGAAGGTATACAGACTGAGAATAAATGATTCCGCAGCAGCGATTTAATAAGTTCCATTTTCCTTATTCTGCCTCACATCAGTTATATTAGCATTATTTTGTATGAAAAACCTTAAGAAGAACATCAGTATAGGCTATTTTATTTTTTTTACTGCCATTCTGGTATCTGCTCAAACGAAGTCTTTAGCGTCAAATGCATATGAGTTTGGTATACACTCTGAGATATTGGACGAAGATCGCAGGTGTCTGATTCAATTACCAGTCAACTACGCAGCCTCTGAAAATGATGAGGCTTATCCCGTTCTAATTTTATTAGATGGAGCTGCTTTTTTTCAATCAGCGGCTGGTGTTGTTCATTTTTTGAGCAGTGACAGGAATAGAAATTATTTGATGCCAAAAACCATTATTGTGGCCATAGAAAATGTGGATCGTGAAAGAGATTTTACCGTCACTAAGATCAAAACCAAGCGTAAAAATACCATGGGAGGAGGTTGGAAGTTTTTAGAATTTATTGAAAAAGAATTACTTCCTTTTGTAGATGCCAATTATCGTACCCTCAATGAGAGAACCCTTGTAGGTCATTCTTTGGGAGGGCTGTTAACCATCAATGCTTATATGAATAAAAACAGCATATTTGATAATTATGTGGCCATAGACCCAAGTCTATGGTGGGATGAACAAATGATGAATGATAAGGTAGCAGGAATCTCATCTGAATCATTTCAAAAGAAGCTTTACCTGGCTACTGCCAATCAGGGTGAAGCTCGTTTTGAAAAGAATAAGAAAAGACATGATGCTTTTTATGCTTTGCTCAATAGAAGGGCAACAGAACCTTTAAGGGCAAAAATAGAATATTTTGAAAACGAAGATCACAGATCGGTTCCTTTGCCTGCTCTGTACTCGGGCTTACGCTACTTGTATGAAGATTAATATACATTCGTTGAATACCTGGTTTTTTATAAGCCCTAAACGAAGTCTAAAAAGAAGCCATCTTTTAATTGCTGCGAGTATGTTGTTTAATCTGACCATGCAAGCTCAGGAGAAACTACTTGCAGGTGCTGTAATGAATGCCAAATCATTAGCACCACTTCCTTATGTCAATATTGGGATAAATAAAAAGAGTATTGGAACGGTATCAGATGCTCAGGGAAACTTTACACTAAAGGTAGATGCTTCTGAGCATCTAAACGATACACTCGTTTTTTCACATATAGGATATGAGTCTCAGAAAGTGCCGTTGAAGAATATTGATGCTAACATGCAAATAGGTATGAAGTCTTCCATAAATGATTTGCACGAAGTAGTGATCATGGGCAAGGCACCTAAGGAGAAAAAAATAGGGAGGAACTCCAAAGGACTTGGATTGACCCATGCTAATTTTTGCACCTATTACGAAAAGGAAGTAGATGACAGACTAAGCAAGGAGAAAGGGATGAGATTTAGAATAAAAAATAATTGCTTTATAAAAAGTCTGAATTTTAATATTTCTTCGAACGAATTTGAATTATTGAAATTTCGAATCAACTTTTACAAATTGGAAGATGGAATTCCTGCCGAAATAATCATCCAGAAAAATATTATTTTCGAGATCAAAGATGCTTATTTAGGCTGGTTTAAAGTTGATCTTCAGCCATATGAGGTCTATTTAGAAAAGGAATTGGAGGAGGTGATGGTTAGTATTCAATGGGTAGAGAGTGTCAAAGAGAATGAGAAAAGCAAGTATTTTTCTCTATCAACCGCTTCTTCGGCAACGGCTAAGGCTTTTACCAGAAACAAGGCTATGGATGTATGGACTTCTCATGGTCAAAGTATGAGTTTTTATCTGGAGGCACTTTGTAATTGAGGTATGAATTTCATAAGGAATAAGATAGTATAGATAATATATTGTTTAAGGATTTTTAGGATTATGGAAAAACGCAAGACCTATTTTAATTGGAGTTCAGGCAAAGATGCAGCCCTGGCCTTGTATCACTTAAAAAATAATAATGCCTTTAGGATAGATTCACTACTGACCACGGTCAATGGATATCACAATAGGGTTAGTATGCATGGTTTGAGAAGGGAATTGCTCGAGAAGCAGGTACAGGAACTTGAATTCCCCATGCACACGATTGAACTGCCAGAAGAACCCAGTATGGATGATTATAACCAAGAGATGGCAAAAACCGTCTCTCAATTAAGGAAGGAAGGCTATTCGTATGCTGCTTTTGGAGATATATTTTTAGAAGATCTGAGATTGTATCGAGAGCAACAATTAAAAAAGTTTGATATCAGTTGTTGTTTTCCCTTATGGAAAAGAAATACCAGGGAACTCATATCAGAGTTTTTAGATCTGGGATTTAAAGCTGTCGTTATTTGTGTCAAAAGCGACTTACTGGATGCTTCTTTCGTTGGTCGCGAGCTTGATGACAGTTTTGTAAGGGATTTACCTGCCCATGTTGATCCTTGCGGAGAAAACGGTGAATTTCACACCTTTTGCTATGATGGGCCTATCTTTAAAAAAACTGTGAATTTTTCACTGGGGGAAAAGATATTTAGGTCATATAAAAATCCAAATGCAGAGTCAGACGAAAGAGAAACAGGTATGGGGTTTTGGTTCTGTGACCTTATACCAGATTGATTTGTACACGACTGATAATTTCTAATGGGTCAATGCAAAGTTTTGGTTATCTTTGTGTCTTTTAAAATTTGGTATTGAACAAAATATATTTTTATGTAATAATCTGGAATACAAGATGTTGTTAAGTATTATTTAATGATTTAAGTTGGTGATTGTTACATAAAAACAAACATATAGTAAAACGATATTCACTCATGGAGAAGAAAACACTTGAGCAAGAAGGTCTTAAGAAAATTAGAACAGACTTCGCATACCTGATCACCACATTTAAGGAAATGCTTCAATCCTTGGGAGAGGATGAATTAGCAGCCATGATTCCTTTGGATCATGATGATTCACCCATCAACAAGGGCAATGTGTCAGATGAAAAAATGGCCCAGGCCATTGGAATGTCATTTGAGCTTTTGAATGCTGTAGAAGAAAATGCTGCAACACAATTCAGACGTAAAACGGAGACCAGATTAGGCTTGAATACAACCAGAGGCTCCTGGGCAGAAACATTGAACCTATGGAAAACATCAGGCATATCAGAACAGGAAATGCTAGATCTTTTTCCAAAAATTAAAGTAATGCCCGTTTTAACGGCACATCCGACTGAAGCGAAGCGCCTCACGGTGTTGGATATTCATAGGGAGCTGTATGTGTTGCTGGTTAAAAATGAAAACCCGCTGTGGTCAACTTCTGAAAAGGCGGCTATTCGGCAGGAAATAAAGAGTTTGTTGGAACGCTGGTGGCGTACAGGAGAAATTTATCTCGAGAAACCGAGTCTGGCCGATGAGCGCAGTAATGTGATGCATTATTTTATGAATGTTTTCCCTGAAGCCTTGAGGTTAACTGATCAACGCTTGTTAAACGCCTGGAAAGATGCAGGATTCGATACCAAGCTACTTGATCAAGCGCATAAATACCCCAATCTTGAATTTGGAAGCTGGGTTGGAGGTGATCGGGACGGTCACCCATTTGTTACACCAGAGTTTACAGGTGAAACTTTACTATTGCATCGCAGGGCGGCTTTAAACATCTTAAAGAAGGAGCTGATTGAATTGGCAAAAAAGCTCAGTTTTTCTATGTATCAGAATGAATTTGAATCGGCATTTTTGACTGACATTGAACATACAGCTGCTGGATTAGGAAAGGCGGGTCAAGCCGCTTTGGACAGAAACCCCTCTGAACCAGTGCGACAATTCATTAATTTATTGATCGTAAGGCTTGAGAATACAATCAAGGCAACAGGGGCATTAGATGAAAAACGACATTTTCAGCGTCCGGATGATTTGGCTAAAGAATTTAGTAAACTTCGACAGGTGCTGGAACAATTAGGGGCCGATCAGATCGCAAGAGAATACCTTTTTCCTATTGAGAGAGAGCTCAGTAGCTTTGGATTTCATTTGGCCAAACTTGATATCAGACAAAACAGTGAATACCATGAAAAAGCCATTAGTCAGATTTTAAGGACCTCTGGTTTTGAAGATTCAGATTATGCCAGTTGGTCAGAAGAAAAAAGGTTGTCTTTTATCAATCAGGAATTGCAAAGTAAACGCCCTTTTCTGGTCGCGAATTCGCCCTGTGGCCTTGAAGCCGATAATCTTCTTGGTTATTTTAAACAGGTAAAAGACTATGTGGATACCTATGGTGAAGACGGTATAGGCTCGATTATTGTCAGCATGACAAGAAGTTTGAGTGATTTGTTGGTCGTGTTTTTATTTTTAAGAGAAGTAGGACTTCAGGAATCACATCTGCCCGTTGTACCTTTATTAGAAACGATTGATGACCTTGAAGCTGGTCCCGAGATCTTAACATCATTTCTCAATCATCCACTTGTTCAGGCTAGAAGAAAGGATGATCCATCCTATGTGCAGGGTGTCATGCTCGGATATAGCGATAGTAATAAAGACGGTGGTATCTGGACAAGCAGGTGGTCTATTTACAAGGCAGAGGAGTCACTTACTGCAGTAGGAGATGATTTAGGTGTTCGATTGAGGTTTTTCCATGGAAGAGGAGGAACCATTAGTAGAGGTGGTGGAAAAATTCATCGATTCTTAGAAAGTATGCCGGCAGGGTCTTTGAGCGGGCATATTAAAATGACTGTGCAAGGTGAGACCATTGCCAACCAATTTGCAAACAGGCTCAATGCATCTTATAATTTGGAAATGATGATCTCAGGAACTGCCCGACAAGCTATGATTCCTGTAGAAAAGAATAAAGATCAAAGAATCATTGACATCATGGACCGTCTTGTCAGTATGTCAAGAGAGCAATACAGAGAATTATTAGATCATCCAAAGTTTATAGAATTCTATAGTCAGGCTACACCCATTGATGTATTGGAGCATAGTAAGATTGGATCAAGACCTGCAAGAAGAACAGGGCAGCGATCACTGAATGACCTGCGCTCAATACCATGGGTATTCAGCTGGAATCAATCAAGGTTTAATCTGACCGGATGGTTCGGCGCCGGGACAGCGTTTGGAAAGTTCAAAGAAAAATATCCTGAAGATTTTGACTATCTGAAGGGAGTTGCCCAAGACTGGCCATTTCTAAAATTTGGTTTAATTCAGATAGAAACCAACCTACTGAATTCTGACACAGACATTATGAAAGTATTCTCAGATCTGGTGGATGATCCTGCTGTGAAAAATGAATTGATGGACCTTGTTTTAGGAGATTATAATATGTGCCTGGAGCAGATTGAGAATTTGATGGGTACTTCTGTTGAAGATCGGAGGTTGTCGAGATTGGAGAATAATAAGTTGAGAAAGGAAGCTTTGGGGACCCTGCATGAAATTCAGATAAAGACCTTGAAAAAATGGCGATTGACCAAAGACAGTGACACTAAAGAAGAGCATCAGTTGCTTTTAATGTTGCTGTTGCTGGTAAACGCTTTGTCAGGTGGTTTAAAGGGAACAGGATAGATCCATTCTTTCGCATTGTAAGAACCATTCGTAAGATAGAACCTATTGTAGGTTAAGAAAATATCACTAGGGAAACCTCGATCAGATTTTGGATCAAAAGAAAGCGAGGGAACCGTTTTATGACTCAATGAATGAAATATAGAAGAGCAGCAGTAAAGGACCTGAATCAACTGTCAGGATTGTTTGATCAGTATAGGGTGTTTTATAGAAAAGAGACCGATGTAGAGGGAGCCAGGGCATTTTTAAGTGAAAGATTGGCTGCAAATGATTCGGTTATAATCGTAGCTGAAGCGGCGGATGGTTTGTCTGGTTTTGTTCAGTTATATCCTTTGTTTTCATCTACACGAATGAAGAAGCTATGGTTGTTAAATGACCTTTTTGTCGATCCTGATTATAGAAGTAAGGGAGTGTCTATCGGTTTAATAGAAAAAGCAAAGACCCTTGTTAGAGAGAGCGGGGCATGTGGTATGTTTTTGGAAACTGAAAAAACAAATATGATTGGTAACAATTTATATCCAAAAACAGGCTTTAGCTTGAATGAAGCTTCAAACTTTTATGAATGGAACAATGACGAATAAAAAAGAAATTGACTTATTGGAAAATTCAAAGCATGTGCAAAACGCAGAGGATAATCGATTGATAGAAAATAAAATAGTAGCAGCGTATAAATAGGGTATTTTTTCTACATTAGATAGTTCAAAAAGAAAAACCTATGATTGTGACTCAAGTGTATCGGCTAAACTATTTAGTACTTTTTTCTTCTTTAATTTTAGCCTTGTTTCCTGGCTGTAAGCAAGAGGTTCAACAGATCCAGAAAGAAGGGCTGCCGAAAAAGGTTTCCTTGGAAGGAAGTGAATTACAAGATCTTACAAAGGAAGATCTAAGAGGGTTTACCTGGATGAATGAACCGAGTTCCTATGAATTTGACAAAGGGATTCTCAGGGTTCAGGCAAGATCAAAAACAGATTTTTTTAATGATCCTGGTACAGGAGATACTACAGCAACGGCGCCTTTTCTTTTTAAAGAACAGGCAGGTGATTTTGTGGCAACAGCGTGGGTGAAACCTGATTTTAATGATATGTGGAATGCCGCTTCATTAATGGTTTATATTGATGAGGTGAATTGGATAAAATTTGCCTTTGAAAATTCAGATGCCACAGGTAAAGGGATTGTTACCGTTGTTACAAGAGGTATTTCTGATGATGCCAACGGGGTTGTTTTGACCCATGAAGAAGCGGTCTGGCTCAAAATCGTTAAAAAAGATAATTTATATGCCATGCATTGGTCTACAGATGGACTGGAATATAAAATGGCTCGGCTATCGGCGATGAAAACAGTTGATTCTGTTAAAATAGGACTGGAAGCTCAGTGCCCGGCTGGAGAAGGAGCGCTGCATGAAATCGTCTATTTTTCTCTGGAGGAAAAGAGGGTCGAAGACCTTAGATCACTTACAATTGATTAGATTTTAGTAACTTAGGGCTTTCAAAAGAATCGTTTGACCAATTAATTTTATTATCATGAATATTGTCAGAAACAATAAACGCGTAATTCTTATTTTGGGGTCACTGGGTTTAATACTATTGATACCACTGATCGCCATGCAACAGAGCGATGAAGTGAATTGGAATGCCGCTGATTTTCTGGTGGCTGCTTTATTACTTGCAGCAACCGGCCTAATCCTTGAATTTGTTTTGCGAAAAGTGAAAAATACCAGGCAACGAATCGTTTTGGCTGCCATTCTGTTTGTTTTTCTGCTAGTAATATGGGTAGAACTAGCCGTTGGAATTTTTGATTCTCCTCTTGGTGGAAGTTGATCTAAGGACTAATGTCTAAAACAAGGAATTGTCTAGTCAGCTTTCAGAATTATTGCTTTTTTCACGCCAGTAAGTTGCCAGTGACGAACCTGAGATGTTCATCCAAGGACCGAAAATAGCTGGGGCAAGTCCTACAGTGGCCACTTTACCCATTTCCAAGGCAATACCCGATGCCAAACCTCCGTTTTGCATCCCAACTTCTAAGGCGATAGTTCTGCAATCTTGTTCTGGTAATTTGAATAATCTACAAGCCCAATATCCTAGAAGGTACCCCAGAGAATTGTGAATAATTGCAGCTGCCACCAAGGCCAAACCTATGGCAAGAATACTATCCCTTCCTGCAGCAGTAATGATCGTGATGATAAAGGCAATTCCGGCCATGGACACGAGTGGCATGGATTTGTCGAGCCACTTTACCTTCCCATGAAAGAAATGATTGAAAATTAAACCGGCAATAATGGGCAGAATGACAATTTTTGTGATACTCCAAACCATCGCCCAAAAATCAATGGGTACAAATTCACCCGCTAATAATTCCATTAGCAGGGGGGTCATTAAGGGGGCAAGAAGTGTCGCACAAGCCGTTAATGTGACAGAAAGAGCCAGGTTTGCTTTAGCGATAAATGACATCACATTAGAGGCCAGACCACTGGGTGAAGCACCTACCAAAATAATTCCTGCTGCTATTTCAGGTGGAAAACCAAAGGCGTAAGCGATGCTGGTTCCGACCAATGGCATAATGGTAAACTGGCAAATGATACCAATTCCGACGGCCTTAGGCATTTTAATGACACCTAAAAAATCTCTAAGATGCATGGCTGTTCCCATACCAAACATGATGAGTTGCAATAAGGGAACGATCATACTTTTTAATTCAAAGCTGCCCCATTGTATGAATAGGGCAGGATAAAAAAGTGAGGTCGTAACAGCGGCAAGAATAAGTATTGTAAAACTAAACCCTTTCAAAAATGCCTGACCGCGCATACCGATGGCCAAACAGAGTAGTGCGATCACAACCAGTGGCCCCGTTACATAGTCAACATCGAAAAGATAGCTTGTCAGGCCTGCGATACCCAAAAAACCGGCAACATATAAAAGGACAGTATATATGGATTTCAAGCTTTTAGTCAAATTGGTTTTATGAAATGCAAAATAGTATAAATATGAATAGGGGCAAAATGCGTGAGTTTTAAGTTTTATAAGGAGGGATTATATTCTTGGTTAAATTTTCAGATGCTGTTGCTAAATCTGATCAACAATGAACCAGATTGAATAGTTAAATTTATTATCTTCATGAGCGTTGTCAAGTAAAGATGGATCTACATGACAGATTGGATTCTATTTACATTAGGATTTCTTTGTAAATGATTAAGTTAATCATCCAGATTGGTAATGACTTATTCCAACAATGACTCGAGCCCAGGTACTTGATGAAGTTTGCTTCAGATTGTTACTAGTTATTAAAAGTGTAAGATTGATGAATCCATTCTTACTGAGTAAAATTGAAAATAGATTTATGAAAGTATGGTTCTTTTTAGTTTTTATTTGTGTCGGTCTTGTGTCTTGCAAAGGTCAAGAGTTAGACTATGATCTGGATGCTCCGAATCTTGAATTAAGGCTCGACAAAGAATTAAATGAAATATCTGGTTTGGTAAGTTTGTCACAAAGTAGCATTGCGGCTGTACAGGATGAAAAGGCGATGGTCTATTATCTCAATTCAGCCACCGGTGAGATCATTGATAGCTTTGATTTTGGTAAGGATGCCGACTTTGAAGGGCTCACAATTTATAAGAACTGGTTTTATGTATTGAGAAGCAATGGCAGTATTTATAAAGTCAATAAAACAAATGAAAAAGAAAAATTTAAATTTAAGAAAGAAAGTGATTTTGAATTTGAAGGACTCTGTTTGGATAAAGGTAAGAACAGATTGTTAGTGGCATGTAAGTCGCATGGCAAGAAATCAAAACGAGACTATATTTATATCTATTCCTTTTCTTTGGACAAACATAGATATGACGAAAAACCTTTGTTTAAAATAAAGCAAGATCGGGTACATAAAAA
>CAYQPI010000265.1:0-35009 GCA_964419405.1 uncultured Flavobacteriaceae bacterium | reverse complement strand
GATAACTTTGTACAAATCGTACTTAAAACATCAATAATATGAGAAGAGATTAATATAGACATTTGAGTTTGCTGTTTCAGGTCAGAAATAAGCTTCTTTAAGGCTTCTATCCCAAGTGGGTCCAAACCAGAAAAAGGCTCATCTAACAACAAACAGGAAGGCTCATTCAAAAGGGCAACAGCAATTCCCAGGCGCTGTTTCATTCCCATGGAGAAATTACGAACCGGGTCTGCTCTATGTAAAGGCAAACCAACCTGTCCTAAGGAAGATTCTATAGTGATTTTTGAGTAATCTGCTCCTTGCATTTTTGCAAATAATCGCAGGTTCTCATAAGCATTTAGGTAAGGATAAAGTGCTGGCTTTTCGATAATCCCTCCAATCTTTTTTGCGCCGTCACCAACTATTTCAACGTTTCCACTATCGGCAGTAACTAACCCGAGTAAAATCTTAAACAAGGTGGTTTTACCAGCGCCATTGGCACCAACCAAACCTAAAATTTCCCCCGTCCCACACGAAATACTAACGTTGTGAAGGGCCCTGACTTCCCCATACTTTTTATGCACTTGTTCGCAGTGAATCATACAATTTGCGATTTGGCCATAGCCCGGTAATCAAATTTAGGTTTGTAATAATCTTCCAGAAAAGTACGAGACCAAAACATTTTTTTGAACAGAAACAAGGGTTCCTTCACCATAAAATAAGGTATGTAATGATACCATTTAACACCAAAATCACGATAACATTGCTGTACCTGATCCTTTATCCCTAATTCTTCTGCTGCTGTTTCTGCAGCCATACGCTGACATTTGGAACCTATATAAATGAGCGAAAGTTTCTTATTAAAACCGTGGATAAAAAATTGATCCTTTATCCGTTTATAATTCTGGTAGCGAGACCAGCCATCCATGATTACCAAATATATATGAACAAACGAAAACAGAAAAAATATGGCCCAAAATACCATCCAAAATACTGATTCAGAGCGAATTGATTTTATGAGCTGTACACCAAAGACCCATGATTCTATGATAAATAATATCAGTGAAGCATACAATAACCTCCCTACCCTAAGATAGGAAATGATTGGGCTGGGCTGTATGGGTAAAACGGTCTTATTCAAGTATACAAATATATAATTTCACGACTTCTATTTAAAACAAGTGATTTTAAAAAGAATAATCAAGTTGCCATGGTAAAAAAACAAATACATTGCCCAATTGCCCCATAACACTTAAGACTGCTCCAATCTTTATAAACCGAATTAAACACTGGCATCTTATGACTTTGATCGAAGGTTGGTGAAGAGTAGGGGAATTTAAGCATGGTCAAATATAAAAATTAATATTAATTTCACCATGAGCATGAAATATAATTCATGTTTCAATATAACTAAGGATGCTCATTTGAACTCCCGTATCAACCGATACGCTTTTCATTCTGTTTTACAAATGAACCCCAGCCCGAATAACTTTTACCAACATTCTGCTTCCCTTGATTATAGAAATGACAAACCGCAGCAGCTAATCCGTCTGTAGCATCCAGGTTCTTCGGAATTTCTTTTAAAGCCAAAATACTTTGTAACATTTTTGCAACCTGTTCTTTTGAGGCATTACCGTTCCCTGTAATGGCCATTTTAATTTTTTTTGGAGAATACTCTGTAATGCTCACCTCTCTTGAAAGACCCGCTGCCATGGCAACCCCCTGAGCTCTCCCTAGTTTTAACATAGATTGCACGTTTTTCCCAAAAAAAGGGGCCTCAATCGCAATTTCATCAGGATGATAGGTGTCTATAAGTTCAATGGTTCTTTCAAAAATCAATTTTAGCTTGGTGTAATGATCACTATACTTTTTAAGCATCAGTTCATTTAATTGCATCATCGACATTTTATTATCTACGACCTTAATAAGTCCATAACCCATGATCGTTGTTCCCGGGTCTATTCCTAAAATAATTTTCTCCTTTGGCAATTGTGATTCTTTTGAGTTTCGCTAACAAATATCAGGATGATATTTTGTTTCTTTGTGTAAATGTACAATATCTTACAAAAATACTTTTCGAGTTTTGTGTTTTTGATCAAATTGATCATCATTGCCGGGGCCTATTATATTATTTCAGACAAACTTTTGCATTATGAGAATTTTAGTCAGGTGCTATGGACTGAGCGCATATCGGTATTAGGCGTCTGGGGGCTTGTGTTTTTCGTAGGCATTTTGTTTTTATCCCTTCTGAACTGGATATTTGAAATATTCAAATGGAGGTCTTTGGTAGAATCAATTTATCCCATGTCATTTCATGCCTCTGCCAAACAAAGTCTCGCTTCTTTAACCGCTTCTCTTATTACCCCTAATCGAATTGGAGAATACGGAGCTAAAGCAGCCTATTTTGAAAAAAACAATAGATCGAAAGTGATGTTGCTTAACTTTGTATCTAATTCATACCAGATGCTCATCACTGTGCTTATGGGTACGATCGGACTATTTTTTCTAAGAAGTTTTATTTTTGAAATTCATGTGAGAACTTCTGTTTATTGTGGAATTATTCTGCTTTTACTAAGCCTTGGTGCAGGTATTATTTTTATCTATAAAAAATGGACTGATTCAATCGATAAACTATTGAGGGAGTTGCAAAGTATTCCTCAGAAAATTCACAAAAAAACCTTTGTTTTCTCTCTCGCGAGATATGCTATATTTTCTCATCAATTCTATTTCTTTCTGCTGTTTTTTGGAGTTGATATCGACTATTTTATTGGCTTACCCATCATTTATGCCATGTACCTGATCTCATCAGTGATACCCGGTTTTGTTTTGTTTGACTGGCTTGTAAAAGGATCTGTTGCAGTTACACTGTTTCAATTTTACGGTGTGGATGAAATTGTTATTCTAAGCGTAACAGCTTCAATGTGGATTCTGAATTTCGCCATTCCAGCAATACTTGGCAGTGTTTATGTCATCAGTTTTAATGCTAAGAAATTAAAATTTAATGAATTAAGGTCTTGAAATGATATTTTCCTTAGCTGTCACATGCATTTTATATGCGATACTCATCCTCTATTTTATCAAGGGCTTTGAAAATTTAAAAACCCAAGACATATCAGATCAAGACGACCCAATTAACAACTTTTCCATACTCATTCCTTTTCGTAATGAAGAGCAGCACTTGGCCAAATTATTAGAAAGCCTTTCTTGCCTAAACTATCCACAACAACAGTTCGAAATTCTAATGATCAATGATGATTCAAATGATGGGTCAGTAGAGATTATTGAGAAAAGTAAAGCCCTGTATCCTGGATTGAATATCGTTTTATTTGACAGAAATGAAACGGGTACCTCTCCTAAAAAGGAAGCCATTGAGCAAGGAGTGAAAACTGCCAAACACGATTGGATCATTACCACAGACGCTGATTGCCTCGTGCCAGCAAACTGGCTGACAGCATTTGACCAGGCCATTAGCGAACAAAGCACTAACCTGCTCGTGGCTCCTGTGAGCTACAAACTGGACAAGGGGTTTGTTCATAAGTTTCAATTCTTAGATTTTATGAGCTTACAGGGAATTACCATGGGTATGTTTGGAAAAAAGGGCCATAAACTCATTGAACCTTTTTTATGTAATGGTGCGAATTTATGTTACAGAAAGAAAAGTTTTACAGAAGTAAATGGCTTTTCTGGCAATGAACATTTCGCCAGTGGTGATGATGTATTTCTTCTTGAAAAAATGCAGGCTGCTTTTCCTGATAAAGTGGCCTTTCTAAAGGCCAAGGATGCCATTGTTTTGACCAAGCCGAAAGATACTTTTAAAGAGCTTATGCATCAAAGAATACGATGGGCCTCAAAAACAGTGGCCTATCATCATGTGTCCTCAAAACTAGTTGGATTGCTCGTATTCTTAACCAATCTCGGTTTAGTTTTAGGCTTTATTTTATGCCTTTTTGGGCAACTCACCTGGCTTCATTTTGGGCTTGTTTTCTTAGTAAAATTCAATATTGACTTTGTTCTGATCTATAAAACATCTGAATTTTTTGAACAAAAAGAATTGATGAAATCCTATTTTATTAGTAGCCTACTTTATCCTTTTTTTAATGTTCTTATCGTTGTTTTATCCTTCACCAAGAATTACACCTGGAAGGAAAGGAGGTATTGATTACTGGGTATCCTGCGGGCTGATCAAGATAGGAAGCTTAAACATCGAATTGACTGGAATACCTCTTTTTAACGAGGGTTGTACAGCAGCAGGCAAGGAAGCAATACTCTTATACAACAGGCTGTCAAGCTCGGGAACTTCTTTATGGACCAGTTCATTTTTGTAAATTTCTACAATCGATATTTTGCCCTCTGTATCAACAAGTATGTCAACCATAACCGTGTCATTTATAGTTGCTCCTGCTTCCAGCACTTTTTTACTTGTCAATTTCTGCAAACGTCTGATCAGCTCCATTTCAAAACAAAGGTTCTGCTTTTCACTGGTATCGCAATTATTACAATCCATAAAAAGTGGGTAAACATCTACATCGTTAAAATCAATTTCAGTTTCTGTTAGAGCAGTGTTTAAAAGCGTCGATTTTTTAGGTGATATAAAATCACAGGAAATCGTTACCATAACAATGGATATGAAGATGATCAGCCTGAAAAACATTGTATTCGCTTATACAATGTGAATGTACAATTATTTTTCAAAAACTATCTCTATTGTATAAAACTTGGACAAATTGTTAATACAATGCTTTGATAAAAACATTTTTCTCATTTTTAAAGATCTTTGAGATTAGCAAACAGGTTAAAAAACTTTCAAGTACATTCGCTTATGGATTTGATCTTACTTGTTCTTGGTCTATTGCTTTTGATTCTGGGAATCCTTGGCTCTGTTTTACCCGTGCTGCCCGGACCTATAACCGGCTGGCTTGGTCTCTTAGTTATGTTTTTGACATCTGCGATTCCCATGAATTATTACTGGCTGGGCATTACCTTTGTACTTGCTATATTTATTTTTGTTCTTGATTATCTCATACCCGGTATGGGTGCCAAAAAATTCGGAGGATCTAAAATGGGTGGCAATGGAGCCACTATAGGACTCTTAATCGGTCTCATTTTGCCGATCCCTCTTGGATTTGTAATTGGTGCATTTGCAGGTGCATTTATAGGCGAATTGATCTTCGATTCATCAAACCTTAAAAGAGCGCTTAGATCTGCCACAGGTTCCTTTCTTGGATTTTTAGCTTCTACCACCATGAAAATAGTTGTAAGCCTGATATTTCTTGCGATCTACTGCTATAAGGTCTTTGAATTTCGCGGTGAATTATTCGCTAGTTGATCAAAATAACGGGTTCTAAATCCAAAAACTATCTTTAAAACTTCCTTTTATTTTCAGGTAATTAATTGTAAATTTGATAGAATAATTATGTCTTGAACCTCTATAATATTTATTATTAATCATCTATTTATCTAGACATGAATTTCCCTTTTTTTGCAGGCTTACTAGCCTCTATGCTGCATGTTATTATGGGGCCTGACCATGTTGCAGCGGTACTCCCATTTGCTATACAGGCAAAACGAAAAGCATGGAAAATAGGTCTTTTCTGGGGCTTGGGTCATATTTTTGGGATGCTATTGATCGGCCTTTTATTTGTTGTCTTTAAGGAACTTATTCCCATCGAAGAAATCTCTAAATACAGTGAGCAATTAGTAGGGCTCGTTTTGGTTGTAATAGGAATCTGGGCTTTGATCAAAGTCTTTCAATCAGAATCACATCATAAACACCTTCACATTCACAGCGAATCTCAACCTCTAATTCATAAACATTCTCATGATCACAGTCATAACCCAGGACATGAACACATGCATGAAGACAAAGAAAAACAAGGCTTATTCACTTCATTTTCCATAGGTGTGTTGCACGGATTTGCGGGTATAGCTCACTTTATATTGTTTATTCCTGTTCTAGGGTTTCAAAATAATCTTTCAGCTGCCATTTATATTGCTGGATTTATTCTTGGCATCTTAATCGCCATGAGTTTGTTTTCATTGCTGGTAGGAAAAATCACCTCTTTTGCAAAAAATGAACACAATCAAAATTTATATAAAGGCATCAGGCTCGCCGGTGGTGTATTTGCAATTCTTATCGGAATTTACTGGATGATGGGGCAGGTCTAGTCAAGCAACCTAGCAAATTCTGGGAAGCTGTTCTCCAATCATAGGACTCACCATTCTAAGGCCTCCTATGCCACTGCGCATCACTACTTTTTTTGGATGCTCCTCTGTGACAAGCCCGACGCATCGTGCGTTTTCACCTTTGGCATTTGCTCTCATCAGTGCTAAAACCTCCTCAACAATACCTTCGTCAACAATACTTATAAAAACTCCCTCGTTGGCAACATATAAGGGATCGAGTCCTAAAATCTCACATGCGGCGGCTACCTGTTTTTCTATAGGAAGGTCCTTTTCATCCAACTGGATTCCCTTCTCTGTATCCATGGCAATTTCAGATAAAACACTGGCCAGACCTCCTCGCGTCGGATCTCTGAATAGATGGATCTTATCACCAAAAGCATCGAGTAATTCCACCACCAGGTGGTTTAGGTTGGTTGTATCGCTCTCAATAGAAGATTCAAACTCCAGGCCCTCTCGTTCAGACATAATCGCCATACCGTGCTGTGCAATATTTCCATTAACAATGATTCTGTCACCTGTTTTAATATTTTCTGCAGCGATATTTGCTTTAGGGTGTATCCCACCAAAACCGGTCGTATTGATGAAAATCTTATCTCCTTTACCACGTTCAACCACTTTAGTATCTCCAGTAATAATTTGAACTCCACTTTGATCTGCAGCTGCTTTCACAGATTCAACAATTTTCACAAACTCCGCCATGGGCAAGCCCTCCTCAACAATAAATGCAAGAGAAAGGTATTTCGGAATGGCCCCACACATGGCCACATCATTTACAGTGCCATGCACCGCCAATTCACCAATATTTCCTCCTTTAAAAAAAATAGGGGAAATGACAAAACTATCGGTTGATACGGCAAGTTCAGTATCAAATCTTACAATGGCTCCATCGTGCTTTTTGTTTAAAAGAGGATTATCAAAGGTGGCAAACACAACCTTATCGAGTAATTCTCTGGTCATCACTCCACCACTGCCATGTCCTATATGTATTGAGCCATTCATTTTATCCTTAGATTTCATATTTTTTTCGATTTAGTATTGTGAAAAGTTATAATAAGCACTACATGCTCCTTCAGAGGAAACCATGGGAGCTCCCAAGGGCTTAGCAGGTGAACAGGTTTTTCCAAATTCAGGACAGTCAATAGGTTTTTTAATCCCTTTTAAGATTTCTCCGGCCAAACAATTCGGATGTTCCTCTATTCTAATTCCCTGAATGCCAAACCTGACTTCCGCATCAAAATCTACAAATTCTTTTCTAAGTCTGTAGCCACTTTTCGGAATCATTCCAATTCCTCTCCATTCGCGATCGCTCACCTCGAAAACCTGTCGAATTATTTCAATCGCATTCTTATTCCCCTCTTCTTTGACAACCCTGGTATATTGATTAGCTACCCTGGCAGTTCCATGCTCCAACTGTTCCACCGCCATTTGAATGCCCTGTACAAGATCTAAGGGTTCAAACCCTGTAATAATGATTGGAATTTGATACTTTTCAGCCAGCCTGTGATATTCCTTGTATCCCATAATGGCACAAACATGACCAGCCCCTAAAAAGGCATCGATACTGCAAAATTCATCATCCATTATGGCCTCCATGGCAGGAGGTACCAGCACATGTGACACCAAAATAGAATAGTTTTGAAGTCCTTCCTTTTGCGCATGAAGGACAGACAAAGCATTGGCAGGAGCGGTAGTTTCAAATCCAACAGCAAAAAAAACAACTTCCTTATCAGGGTTGGCACGAGCAATATTAACAGCCTCAAGCGGCGAATACAATATTCTTAAATCTCCTCCTGCCGCCTTGGCTTCTAACAGGCTTTGTTTACTTCCTGGAACCCTGATCATATCACCAAAAGAGCAGACAACAACTCCTTGTCTTAAAAGCTCTATTGCCTTATCGATCAAATGCAAAGGAGTCACGCAAACAGGACAACCCGGACCGTGTATCATCCTGATCTGTTCAGGAAGTAGTTCCAAAATACCATTTTTGACCAGGCCATGAGTCTGACCACCACATATTTCCATGATATTCCATGGTCTGCTTACAGATTCTGACAAGTTGTTAAGTACTTGTTTCGTAGCTTCTATATTACGATATTCACTGAGGTATTTCATTTACTTGTTTAAATTTTGTAGCATCTACACCACCAAAGACATCCTTTGAATTTTTTCGAGCCGTACAATGCACATAAAACATCAATTGACCATAAGAGATATTTTCATCATTAGGTGATAGATGCTTGTTCAAAAATAACTGAAACTTATTCCCGCAAAGCTCCTGGAGCATATCAATTAATACCGTATTCTGAAAGACACCGCCACTTACAGCAATCTTATTGACATGCATTAGGTTTGCCAAATCGACCACGCTTATTGCAAGGGTATAAAAGAATTTCAGAATGATTTCCTCCCTGGGACTCCCTTCTAGAAAATCAGCGTACAACGCTTCCCAAAGAAGTTTGGTTGGCAAGCTCTTATCACTTTTTATTCTTGCGTATGGCCTCAGCTTTTCAAGATCATATTCATTGACACAATTCTCTAATAAAATAGCAGCTTCTCCTTCATAGCTATTACAATCACAAACGCCCAACAAGGAGGCCACTGCATCAAATAACCTTCCTACTGATGAAGTTTTAAGCGTATTTGATTTTTTTAGCTGTTGATATATTTGAAGTTCTTCAGTAGAAAATTTGTTCTTTAAAAAAGCGGCATGCTGATCCTCATTTAATGCAAATAAAGATATTCTGGGCTCTTTTGCCATTTTATCCCCAGCCATCCAGTGAAAGTATTCAAAATGACCTGACCTGAGTATACTTCCTTCTCGATATGTAAAAAACTCCCCACCCCAAATATGCCCATCATCTCCAAAACCAGTTCCGTCCCATACCACTCCAAGAATCTCCTCTTTGGTACCAAACAGATCATGTTCTCCTAAAACAGAAGCAAAATGAGCTTTATGATGTTGAACCTTAAAAACCGGAACATTTATTTCTGAAGAGAGCTCCTCACCGAACTGGCTGCTTGAATAAGCAGGATGTTTATCCACAAGTATAACATCAGGATCCTCGTCAAATAAAGATTGTAAATACTTTGATGTTGACATAAACCTTTGATATACTTCAAAATGATCAAGATTTCCTAAATACTGACTGAGGTACAAATAATCATTAGGAGCAAATGCGATGGTGCTTTTTAAGTGAGCTCCAAGCGCCAGTATTTTTTGATCCAGCACCTTTGAATATTCCAGGTAATTAGGAGCAAAACCCCTTGACCTTCTGAATACAACCCGCTGGTGATTGTTGCTGTACTTTACTACAGAGTCATCTTGAGGATTGGCAATCGGGAGATCATGATGTACAAAAAAATCTACGATCTCTGCAATTGACTCGCTTGCTTCTTGTCTGTTTTTGATGATCGGACTGCCATGCAAATTGCCACTGGTTGCGATAACCGGTATTTCTAATTCACTTGATAACAATTCCAACACACCTGAATAGGGCAACATGATACCTAACTGATTTAAACCTGGTGCTATGTTATCCACTGCCACTGCTCCCCTATATCCATGTCTGGATACGATCACTATGGGTCGCTCGACAGAACATAATTCTTTTCTCTGACAAGGTTCAATCGTAAGTTCCTTTTCAAGCATACTGAGAGTGGGATACAAAATAGCAAAAGGCTTCCTTGGTCTGCGCTTAAGGCGCCTCAAACGCTTGATCACCTGCTTATTCGTAGCGTCACAGCAAATCAAATATCCTCCGGTATTTTTAATGCCTATTATAGTTCCATTATTTATGAGTGTATTTACTTTTTTAAAAATAGCATCCTGATCATTTGAAATTAGTTGCCCTCGTTTATCGCAAAGAACCAGCCGAATTCCACAGTCCTTACAGCTATTTGTTTGTGAATGAAATCGTCGATTTGCCGAGTCCCTGTATTCCTCGTCACATTGTTGACACATCTTAAAACTGTTCAAGGTGGTGTGATCTCTTTCAAAAGGGAATTTTTTTGTAATGGCCCATCTCGGGCCACAGTTTACACAGGTAGTAAAGGCATATCGATATCTTCTGTTGTCAGAATTCATCAATTCCCGCCGGCACTCCGGACAGATTCCAAAATCAGGTGTCAGTGCCAAATTTAATTTAGCACCTGAAGGGCTGGCAACAATCTTAAAGGCCTCATAATGCACATAATTTTCTTTCTGGCGATGATGATTCAAAATTTTAGACAATGGTGGAGGGTGGTCAACAAGGTTTTTATAAAAATGACAAATGGCATCTTCTGTTCCAGATACCATCATAATTACCCCATCTTTATTGTTTGACACCGTTCCTGACAAGCCCATTCTATTAGCCAAATTGCTAACAAACGGCCGGAATCCAACTCCTTGAACCCGCCCTGATATGGTTATTTTATTGGTAATTAACATCTGTCTTTATTGAACGTTCACATAAAATCATCCTTCAGCTATTGCTGTGTAACCATCTCAAGAATAAGCCCTGAAACCTTGGGTATTGCCGCACCCACTTTACTGGAAAGCTCTAGAGTCATTGGTTTCATTTCACGGATCGTAACCGTAATTAATTGAATTTCGGGTCGCTTTTCTAAAAGAAATACTGCTTCAATCATATCCTTTAAACCAACGTCGTGCACACTCAATGCAGTCGGAAAATCTGAAGCAAATTTAGGAGTGATGACTGAAATTGTTCCCTCCTCTTTGCCATCCATAGTCGCATCAACAAAAATAATACGCCCATAAGCTTCAATACAGCTTAAAAGTAAAAAGCCTCCGGTGCCACCATCAAGAATATCCATATTTGATGGTAAATTCAACCCATCCATAAACTGAATCAATTGCACCCCTACTCCCTCATCACCCATGAGGTAGTTCCCGATTCCCAGGATCAAAGTACTTTCTGACTTATCTTTTTCAAAAAAATAAGCATCGCTGCTAATAGCGACAGGTGCCACGTGTTCTCTTTTCATTTTTCAATTTTAAACTTTTAGGCCTGCCGTACAATTTACCTTATAAATATTTACAACAAGCCTAAAATTAAACTAACACTAATAATTCTGATGCACATGAAGAATTGCTCTTCTTAAATATGTTCACCTTCTTTCAATCGTTCTTTCCTCACAAATTTATATCCGCTGATCATGGCTGAAGATTCTCCTCTTCCTTCCAGCCAATCATGATAGAATACCAAATAGACATGAATCATTGTAAAAATAATAAACAACCAGGTCGCAATATGATGTATAAAGCGGGTAGTCATTTCATCTCCTAACACCACAGGCACCCATTCAAACAACTTTGGCAACCACCAGCCTGATGTTGGTGCATACAAACCAAAGCCTGTGAATATTTGAACCAGGGCTAGCAAGAAAAGGACTATATACGATAAGGAAGCTACATAATTATGCCCCACACTAATATTTTTAAGAACTTCTTTTTCTTCATTCTGTAATAACACATCAACTTTTAGCACATGCTTAATGTTATCCCATTTCTGTTTGTTCAACGGTAAAAATGCCCTCCAATTAGAGTAATAATTTCCATTAAAAGCCCAGTAAACACGTACTATGGCATTGAGAAAAAACACATAGGCAGTGATAAAATGTATGGTTCTTACTGTACCAAACCAATATGAATCAACTGCTTCTGCCGTTGACATCAAAGCAGGAGGGTCGGCAATAATAAAGCCTGTGATTGCCAGAACCGTAATGCAAAGGGCATTCAACCAATGGAATATTCGCACGGGCAATTCCCAAACCAGCACTCTTTTAAAATCATATGTTTTATTAGATATTGTTTCCATCACTTTAAATCATAAATTAAACATCACAACTTCCAACATTTGTCACACGAGAAATGTGATTTCCGTGCTCATCATACAAGTGCACAGCGCAAGCCAGACAAGGATCAAATGAATGTACTGTTCTAATGATCTCTAAAGGAAGCTCAGGATCAGCAACAGGTGTATCCAATAGGGCAGATTCATATGCTGAGCGCTGACCGGAAGGATCTCTTGGAGAAGCATTCCAGGTAGTAGGCACTACCTGCTGATAGTTTTCAGTCTTCGCATCTTTAATTTTGATCCAATGGGCCAAAGCCCCTCTTGGTGCTTCTGTAAAACCAACACCTTTTGCCTCTTTAGGCCATTTTGAAGGATCCCAAAGTTCAGTGTTTGCCATTCTTGAATCTCCATTTTTAATATTCAATAATAATTGATCATAAAACTCCAGGGTCCAATTGGCTACCAATTGAGATTCTATTCCTCTGGCTGCTGTTCTTCCCAAAGTAGAAAACAATGCCTCAACCGGAACATCTAAATGAGTTAATGCCCCATTCACAACTTCCTGGATCTCTTTATTACCCCGGGCATATCCCACCAAAAGTCGTGACAGCGGTCCCACTTCCATGGCCTTACCTTTCCAGCGTGGTGTTTTAATAAAACTATATTTACTTTCTACATCGAGATGTTCATAAGGAGGTTGCGGACCTGAATAATTGATATTGGTCTCCCCTTCCCAAGGATGTCTTCCTGTTTCAGCTCCTTCTTTATAATTATCATACCATGAATTATTTACAAATTCCTCAATATCTCCGTTGCGATGATCAACATCGTGAACCTTGGAAAGATCTCTGTTAAGAATGACTCCCTGAGGAAATTTGAAGTTGGATGGATCTGCATAACCATTCATTGGAAAATCTCCGTAAGAAAGATAATTCCCCACACCAGATCCAATAGCTCCCCAATCTTTGTAAAATGAAGCAATCGCAAGTAAATCTGGAATATACACCTGATCAATAAAATCTTTCCCCTGTTTCAACAATTTACCCACATGCGCGAGTCGCTCTGCATTTAAACCTCCGGTACTATTTTCATTAATAGCGCAGGCCATTCCTCCTACCAGGTAATTTGGATGAGGGTTTTTTCCGCCAAGTATCGTATGTACTTTTACGATTTCCTTTTGCCAGTCTAAGGCCTCCAGATAATGGGCTACGCCTAGTAGGTTCACGGCTGCTGGCAATTTCATCTGAGCATGTCCCCAATAGCCATTGGCGAAAATCCCTAACTGACCGCTGTCAACAAACTTTTGAATTCTTTTTTGCACATCACTAAAATAGCCGGGAGAACTTTTTGGCCAGTTTGAAATGCTTTGTGCTATTTTAGATGTTTCAGCAGGATCGGCACTGAGTGCATTCACTACATCTACCCAATCAAGGGCATGAAGGTGGTAAAAATGCACTGCATGATCATGCATATACAAGGCACCTTCCATAATGTTTCTAACCATTTCAGCATTCGGCGGAATGGCAATCCCCAAGGCATCTTCAACCGCACGAACCGAGCTAATGGCATGTACCGTAGTACATACACCACAGGTTCTTTGAACAAAGGCCCAGACATCTCTTGGGTCCCTTCCTTTAACAATATTTTCAAGACCTCGAACCATCGTACTGGAGCTAAAAGCATCCACTATTTTTCCATCTTTAATCTCGGCTTCGATTCTTAAATGCCCTTCGATTCTCGTGATTGGATCTACAACTATTCTATTTGCCATCTTGGTCTAATTTTCTTCGTTTTTATCTAAATTCTCTTCGTTGATTTTACCTCTGGTATAACGCCCTTTCAGCTCCTTGTACTTTGACACATTTGCTACGATTGAATGAGCGGTTAAGCCTGCAGCGACAACACCTGCAGCAATTTTTCCTACCTTATCGGCCGAGCTTTCTATGCCAAATCCTGGCACATTGGTCATGCGCTTGTAAAATGGACCATTATCCCAGAAATTCGCTTCACTACACCCAATGCAACCATGCCCTGATTCAATTGGAAAACTGATTCCATTATTCCATTTCATACTGGCACATGCATTGTAGGTTGAAGGCCCTCTACATCCTAGTTTATAAAGGCAATATCCTTCTTTAGCATTTACATCATCAAAAGACTCTGCAAAGAGACCGGCATCAAAATAAGGTCTTCTATAACAGGTGTCATGCACACGTTTTCCATAAAAAGCTTTTGGTCTTCCGGATCGATCCAGCTCTGGTAATCTCTCAAAAGTCACATAATGAACAATCAAGGCAGCCATGGCTTCCCCTATAGGCGGACATCCCGGCATTTGAATTATCGGCTTGTTTTTAATGATCTTATGAATTGGAGTAGCCCCTGTTGGATTTGGCTTTGCTCCCTGCACACATCCATTGGTAGCACAACTTCCCCATGCAATAATCGCTTTTGCTCCTTCAGCTGCCTCTTTTAAATGCTCAAGAGCCGTTTTACCCGCTATTGTGCAATAGACGCCATTCGACCCCATGGGCACTGATCCTTCTACGCATAAAATATACTCCCCGTGAAATTTCTCCATGGTATCGTGCTTGGCAGCCTCTGCCTGATGCCCCGATGCCGCCATAAGGGTTTCAGAATAATCTAATGAAACATTGTCAAGAATGATATCTGCCACCATGGGATGATCAGATCGTATAAAAGATTCGCTGCAGCAAGTGCATTCTTGATAGTGTTCCCAAATAATAGGAAGCCTGTGTTTGGTTTGCAAAGAGTTTGCCACCTGACCTATCATAGAGTTTTCCAAACCCATATAAGCCGAAATGAAAGCCGCAAATTTCATAAAATCTCTTCGATTATACCCCTTTCGAATTGCACTCTCATAGTAGGTCTCTCTATGCCCGTCTTTTGAAGCCATATCAGTAATTTTAAATGTAATGTGTTGGTAAAAAGAAAAAAATGATGTTAAATTTATAATATTTAAACCGCTGACTACATGATTATTATCATGTTTTTTGATTTAATTTCTACTATCTTTATAAGTTGATTCATTTAAAATTCAGTTGCATGCATGAGTTATCTATTGTGATGGGTATATTAAAAATTGCCGAAACTGAAACCAAAAAAGCCGGTGCAAAAAACGTCGAACTGATCGAGCTGGAAATTGGTAATTTGGCCGGTATTGAAATGGATGCACTGAAATTTGTTTGGAGCGGCGCCGTGAAGGGCACTGTATTGGAAAATGCAAAAAGAAAAATAGACCATATCGAGGGGAAAGCTCAATGCATGGAATGTGATCGAATTTTTTCTTTAGAGCACGTTTATGATCCCTGTCCTGACTGCCATAATTACCTAAAAGGAATTCTTCAGGGGAAGGAGTTAAGAATCAAAGCCCTAGAGGTTACATAATGCCTTTACTCAACTTTTTGAGTATTGAATTCAGAAAGTAAAAGTGTACCTATTATTGTCAAAAACAATGACTTTTATCATAAAATTTGATTCGTTTTTTTCCTATTTTATCGTACTACTTTTTACTGATTATGGCTGCTCGAAAAACACCCCCGCCAAAATCCTCTTTGATGAATATTCTGTGGGATATTCAAAAAAAAAGACGGTACATCGCTCCAGATGATATGACAAAAATTGCCAACGAATTTAACATGTCCAAAACTGAGTTGGAAGGCATCGTTTCGTTCTATCATTTTTATCACCGCAAACATGCTGGTAAGTATACAATCTATCTCAACAATGGAATCATCTCTAAACACGATCAGTACGATGATGTTAAAAGAGCCTTTGAAAAAGAGTTAGGCATTTCAATTGGTGAAACCACTACTGACAGGCTATTCGGACTATTCGAAACCTCGTGCACAGGATTGAGTGATCAGGAAACTTCGGCATTAATAAATTTTCAGGCCTTTACAAATCTGACACCACTGAAGGTGAAAAATATCATCAGCCAGTTAAGAAAAGGTGTGCAACCTGAAAATCTTACCCGAATTCCGAAAAATAATATTCAATACACACCCCCCGAAGACAAAACCATTTTTTTTAAACCTTATACTCCCGGGTCGGCCTTAAAAAAATTAAAAAACAGCAGTCCCGCCCAGCTTATTGAGCTTATAAAAAAGTCCCGATTATCAGGAAGAGGTGGTGCATTTTTCCCAACCGGGATGAAATGGGAATTCTGTGCTAAAAATGCATCTGATCAAAAATACATCATTTGCAATGCAGATGAAGGAGAGCCAGGGACCTTTAAGGACAGGGTGCTGATGAACAAACACCCAGGATTAATGATTGAAGGAATGGCCGCTGCCGCATACGCAGTGGGAGCCAGTTATGGTTATATCTATTTGCGTGCTGAATATTTCTACCTCAAGGATAAAATAGAAAATGAAATTCAGAAATTCAGAGCAAAAGGATTCTTAGGGAAGGATATTGCAGGTATCAGCGGTTTTGATTTTGATATGATTGTGCATATGGGCGCCGGAGCCTATGTCTGTGGAGAAGAAACTGCCTTGATCAATTCTCTTGAAGGAAAACGTGGTGAACCTTCAACAAAAGAATATTTCCCTGTTGAAAAAGGCTTGTTTGGCAAACCTACCATCATTAATAATGTTGAAACACTTTGCGCCATTCCGAGAATTATCAACATGCCTCTCGATGCGTATTTAAAAATAGGGACCGAAGCCACCAAGGGAACCAAATTATTAAGCGTCTCAGGAGATTGTCATAAACCTGGTATTTATGAGATTGAATGGGGAATGAAACTCAAAGAGTTTCTCAAGCTTATAGGGGCTAAAAACCCTTATATGATCCTGTTTAATGGCTATGCCGGGGAATGCCTTTCTGAAGCCGATTTTGATCGGGAAATCTCAGGAGAAAATTTATTGGCTGAGCACGTTCAGTTCAAATGGGAAGACCCCATTGAGTATTCTAGAAAAATGAGCGCCATAGGTCTAAGAAGTGGCGGTTCTTTTATGGTATTTAACAAAGACAGAGATCTGATGCCAATATTCAAGAATATTACTGATTTCTTCGTTTCAGAATCCTGTGGCATATGTGCTCCTTGCAGAACAGGCAACTTTCTTCTCACTAAAAAGCTAAAAAAAATAATGCTTTGTCATGCTGAAAAATCGGATCTCGAAGATCTGGAGAAATGGAGTATTATCATTAAGCAATCGAGTCGTTGCGGCTTAGGGAAAACCTCAACGAATTCGCTGCTTACCGGAATACTTAAATTTCCTCAGGAATTTAAAAAATGCCTCTTGGCCAAAAGCGATTTTAATTCATCATTTGATCAGGAGAAAGTCACCGAAGAGTATAATACCATTATTAATGAAATTGAACAAGCCCATGGATAACAAGATCAAGATTAATATCGATGGTAAGGAATACCAGGTATTGGAAAATAAAAAACTAGTTGATGCTGCGAAAGAAAATGGAATTTATATTCCTACACTTTGTCATTTTCGAGAAATTGAACCTTCTTTGGGCACTTGCAGGATCTGTACCGTAATGGTGAACGGGAAATTTACAACGAGTTGCACCACAAAGGTAAAAGAAGGCATGGAGGTGGTGATCAACACTCCTGAACTCATCGACACGCGTAAAGCGATTATTGAAATGCTATTCGCTGAAGGCAACCATTTTTGCCCCTCTTGTGAGAAAAGTGGTAATTGTGATCTGCAAAACCTAGCCTATGATATGGGTTTAACAAACTCACGTTTCCCGCATGTATTTACGAATAAATATGTTGATTTCAATTCTAAGAGAATGATTATGGAGGCCAATCGATGTATCCTTTGTCGTCGCTGCGTAGAAGAAATACAAACGACAGATGGAATGGATATTTTTTCATTTATCAATCGTGGAGTGAATACAAGAGTCCATATTGATTATGAACAGGAAGAAAAACTTAGTGAAGCCCAGGCCTTACATGCTATGAATATTTGTCCTGTGGGCGCCATCCTGGTAAAGGGAATGATCTATAAACAGCCTTTTGGAGAAAGGAAATATGATCTTCTGGGGAAGACTAAACAAACAAGCTCCCCGGATGTATGCGCCATAAAAAATGAAGATGAAAAGTTTATTGTTGCCACCACTTCGCTGGCTGGTTGTTTTGGCTGCCACATGTCCCTTCTTGATATTGATACAGAACTTATCGATCTCCTGGAAATAGTTGAGTTCAACAAATCTCCCCTCACCGATATAAAAGAATTTAGTAAACGCTGCCATGTGGGTTTGATTGAAGGAGGCGTTTCGAATTCAGAAAATATTGAAGTGCTGAAGGAATTCAGAAAGAAATGCGACATTTTAATTGCCTTTGGCGAATGTGCCATTATGGGTGGCATACCAGCCATGAGGAATTTTTTCTCTTTAAAAGACTGTTTGGAAGAAGCCTATATTCATGGTATCACAAGTGAAATCGGAGCTAATACGATTCCCAATCATGAAGACATTCCAAAAATTCTCAACAATGTATATCCTTGTAATGAAGTGGTAAAAATCGATTATTTCATTCCTGGTTGCCCTCCTAATGCAAACCATATTTGGAAAGTCGTAAAAAGTATTGTTTTGGGAAAAGAGTTTCCTGTTATGCATGAAGAATTTAAATATGATTAAACACGCAAAAAATGAGTCAAAAAATAGTCATAGATCCTGTTACGCGAGTAGAAGGACACGGAAAGGTTACTATAAACCTCGATGAAAATAATAAAGTAAAAGATTCTTTTTTTCATATCGTTGAATTTAGAGGTTTCGAAAAGTTTATTCAGGGTCACCCTTATTGGGAAGCCCCTGTAATGGTGCAAAGACTTTGTGGCATCTGCCCGGTGAGTCATCATCTGGCAGCCGCAAAAGCCATTGATCAGATCGTAGGTCTTGAGCCGGAAGATTTGTCAATTGCCGCTCAAAAAATCAGGAAACTGCTCCATTATGGACAGATTTTTCAATCTCATGCCCTGCACTTTTTTTATCTGGCATCACCCGATCTGTTATTTGCACCTGACTTAAGCCCCAGTAGAAGAAATGTTGTTGGTGTGGCCATGGAATACCCAGAACTGGCAAAAAAAGGAATACTGATGCGAAAATTCGGGCAGGAAATCATTAAAATGATCGCCGGAAAAAGAATTCATGGAATTTCAGCAACTCCGGGAGGAGTACACAAAAAAATAAGCGCACAGGAAAGAGATTATTTTCTAAATGGAAAAGAAATACCTTCCATTGACGCGATGATCGAATGGTCAAAAGAAATAATTGAATTCATTAAAGTATACCATTCAAAAAATCAGGATTGGTTCAATAAATTTGCGTACTTCCCCTCTGGACATTTAGGTTTGGTTGATAAAAAAAATGGGAATCTAGAGTTATATGACGGTCACTTAAGGGCAATTGATGCATCGGGTACGATTACCTTGGACGACATTGATTCTGACACCTATCAAGATTATTTTTACGAAGGTGTAGAAAAATGGTCCTACCTTAAATTTCCTTATTTAAAGCATCTTGGGCGAGAAAAAGGGTGGAACAGAGTTGGCCCGCTGGCAAGAATGAACGTGTGCGAGGGTATTTCAACTCCGCTTGCGGCATTTGAAAGATTGGCTTTTTTGAATGCCACCATGGGTAAAACCAACAATGCATCTATGTATTCACATTGGGCAAGGCTCATAGAATTGCTTCACTGTGCTGAACTGATGAAAAATCTTTTGGAAGATGACGACATTTTAAGTAGTGACCTTGTAAGAAGAGGCACCCGAAGGAATGAAGGCATCGGCATTGTTGAAGCCCCTAGAGGAACCCTTATACACCACTATCAGGTAGATGATAAAGACCGAATTACGCGATGCAATCTTATTGTTTCAACGACACACAACAATGAAGCAATGAATCAGGCAGTGGCTTGGGTTGCCAATGAGTTCATTGATGGCAAACAAAAAGTAAGTGAGGCTATGTTAAATCAGGTTGAGGTTGCCATCAGAGCCTACGATCCCTGTTTAAGCTGTGCCACTCATGCTCTGGGACAAATGCCATTGGAAATATCACTATTTGATCATCTTGGAAATTTAACTGATGTCAAAAGAAAAAACTAAAAGTGTTCTGATTATAGGTATTGGAAATTCTGGCCGAAGCGATGATGGCCTTGGATGGTTAATGCTCGATTATATTGAAAAGACCTTTCCGGGGCTAAACGTTTTATACAGGTATCAACTACAGATTGAAGATGCAGAAATAATTCGTCATTATTCAACTGTAATTTTTGTGGATGCAACCAAAGAAAATACTGAAAACGGGTTCTATTTTAAGCCTTGTTACGCCAACATGGGTCTTGGACTCACTTCACATATGCTGAAGCCTGAAACCGTGCTTTGGATAGAAAACGAATTGTTCAAGACAGAGCCCACATGTTTTGTGCTTGGCATCGAAGGTGTGAAATGGGACTTATCCCTTGAACCAAGCAGTTATGGCCTTGACAATCTGCATATGGCTCATGATTTTCTAAAAAAGCAATTAGATTCAATTTTGACAACTAAAAACCGGGTACAAATTGAAAAGCAAACATGATGAAAATCATATGCTTAACCATTTGAAACCGCTATATTTGGATCAGTACAAAAATCGTTATCTATGTGTGGAACCTGTGGCTGTGGAAGCCCTGACGGGCATGTTTCAATTCAAAAACCTGGATCTGTTCTTCATGAACATCAACATCATACGCATGATGACCATCATCATCACGTGCATACACATGATGATTCACATCACCACCCGCATGATCATCACCATCATCATGATCATGACCATGACGACATCAAAAAAACCGTCATCAAAGTTGAACAAGACATTTTACAGCAGAATGATCTTATGGCATCAAGAAACAGAGGATACTTTGAAGCGAAAGACTTATTTGTTTTAAACCTGGTAAGTTCTCCTGGATCAGGAAAAACAAGTATTCTTGAAAAATCGCTTGTGGATCTTAAGGATCAACTTGATTTTGTCGTGATTGAAGGTGATCAGCAGACGCTTCATGATGCAAATCGAATTGACGCATTGGAGGTGCCGGTAATACAGATCAATACAGGCAAAGGATGTCATCTTGAAAGCGACATGGTACATCAGGCCGTAAAGCAACTGGGGCCCAAAAATGGCGCCGTATTAATGATTGAAAACGTTGGCAACCTGGTTTGTCCTTCCATGTTTGATCTGGGAGAGCATAAAAGAGTTGTGATCATCAGTACCACAGAAGGGGAAGACAAGCCTTTAAAATATCCAGATATGTTTTTAAGCTCCGATGTTTGCATAATCAATAAAATAGACCTGCTGCCCTATCTAGATTTTGACATGGATAAACTAAAAACTTATGCTCTGCAAGTGAACCCTTCCCTGCAGTTTTTTGAAGTTTCAGCAAGCTCTGGTGAAGGTATGAACAACTGGTACGATTGGCTAAAAAAAGAGAAAGCTGTTATAAGCAAACAAAATCAATCTTAAGAAATATAAAATGTGTTTATCTATTCCAGGAAAGCTAATTGAGATCAGCGCTGAACTTGACGAAATATTCAGAGTTGGAAGGGTTTCTTTTGATGGTATAATTAAAGAAGTTAGCCTTACCATGGTTCCCGAAGCAAAGGTGGGGCAATACGTGATGGTTCATGTAGGAGCGGCAATTAGTATTGTTGATGAAGCTGAAGCCAAAAAAACCTTCGAATTATTAAAACAACTGGGAGAATTGCATGAACTGGATGATCCTGAGAATATGACATAAAAAAAGCTCCACTAAGGGAGCTTTTTTTTTAAACGCCTTTTTCGATTATTCTTTCACCACTTCTTTGGTATTCTCCTCTTCCTTACCCTGGTTAACCCATGTTGTGTATAACTGATGACCTAGGGCCAATACAACTGGTCCAATAAACAAACCAAGAATTCCTTGTAACATCATTCCACCCAAGGCACCAATCAATATGACTAACATAGGTGTTTGTAACCCTTTCCCCAAAAGAATCGGTTTTAAGAACGTATCAGACCCCGACACGATCAATGCATAAATGGTAAATATAATGGCTGGAGTTGAATCGGCATAAGAAAATACGATCGCAATAGCAGGAATCATGGCGATTAATGGTGGTAGTTGAATAATAGCAAAAATCAATACCAGCAAAGCAAACAAACTTGCTGCTGGCAAGCCAATAACTAAGAAGCCCAGGTAGGCCAATACTGCCTGAATGATGGCGACAAGTAGAATTCCTTTTACAACACTTCTGATCGTACTTACGCACATGTCCATAAACTCTTTCCCTTTTCCAGCAACAAGTCTATTGGCAAAGTCAACACCAGATTGATATCCCGAATCAGCCGAAGACATGAATGCCCCGGCAATAATTAATGAAAAGAGACCTAAGAAAACAGAGCCCATTAATCCGGCAAAGCTGTTAAAGAACCATCCCAGGGAACTTTCTATCTCGTCTTTATATTTCACAATAAAATTCTCTAAATCTGCAGAGGCTGTAGACCAGGCAGCATGGAGTTTTTCTCCTACTAAAGGCCATTCTTTAATGCCCTCTGACGGAGGTGGCACCTTTAAAGATCCTTCTTCAAAGCTCTGATAGATCTCCTGACCAGAATCAATGATAGAGCCTGTTAAACTAATGGTCGGAACAACAATCAGCGCAACCAAAACAAGTATAAACACACTGGTCACCAACCCTTTTTTCTTTCCTTTGGTGATCTTTAGTAATTTTTGATAAAAAGGATACAGTGCAACAGCAACAATGATCGCCCATACCATAAGTGTTACAAACGGCCGAATGATTAAGAAACTCCATACCAATAAAAGGGACAAGAGTACGATGTTGATAAATAAATCAATAGGATGTTTCGATTCAGTATTTTTCATTATGTCAAGGTTTTAAATTAGTTCAATTCTTTTACATCCTCTATGTTTACATACCAGCCTCCTCCAAGGGCCTCATAAAGGGTTATAATAGAGGTTAATTCATTTTTAAATGCTTCAGAAGCCCTTAATTCTGCATTAAACTGAGAAGTCTGAAGATTCAGAACTTCCAAATAACTGGTCAATCCTCCATCATATCTGACCCATGATAACTCGGATGCCTTAGTGGCCATTTCCATTTGATCATTTCTGAGATTGTATTCTCTTCTGTAGGTCTCAACCGCTATCATCGCATCTTCAACCTCTTGTAATGCAAACAGATAGGACTGTTCGTAGTCAAGTAATAATTGCCTTGTTCTTGCTTCTTCAACCTCGACATTTTTTTGCAGCCTACCTGCATTAAAGATAGGTCCTAAAAGCTGTGCCCCCAAATCTGCGAATAAAAAAGATGGATTCACCAACTGAGCTCCCATATCCAAACTTAACGTCAGCGACGGGTATTTTAACGCCTCTGCAACACCAATTCTGAGCGTCTGAGCATGCAGTCTCCTTTCGGCTTGTCGAATATCCGGACGCCGGTCTATGAGTTCTGAAGGTAGTCCAACCGGAATTTCAGGCAAAGAAATTTGCTCATATAGCACTAATCCTCGAGGTATTTCTGTTGGTGCCCGACCCAATAACACACTGATCGCGTTTTCTATTTGACCTCTTGATCTGTCAAAAATTTCAATCGCCGTTTTGGCCTCACTAACTTGAATTCTGGATTGAGACAGATCGACTTCATTAATAAATCCCCCATTGTAACGCGCCTGCATTACATCAAGGTTTTCTTGAAAACTCTTTGCTGTTTTTTCTGCAATAATCAATCTATTATCTATATCTCTCAATGAAACATAGGCACTTGCCACAGCAGAAATCACACTTATATTTAATGCCTTATACGCTTCTTCTGTAGCAAAATAGTTTTGAAGCGCAATTTTATTCATTGTTTTGATCTTCTGCCATAAATCTACGGTATAAGATACATTGACTCCTGCACCCACCTGATTTGAGGCTCCTGAAACCTCCGAATTTACAGTACTGGAACCATAGGCAGCATATCCAATGGCAGGATAATAGTCAGCCTCAGCAATATCAATTTGTAACTGCGCTTCTTCTATTCTTGAAATGGCAACCTGAATACTTTTATTATTGACCAAAGCCGTATGAATCAAATCGACCAAGACTGAATCCTGAAATAACTGCCACCAGGGCAAGTTTGATATGCTACTATCTTTCGGAAACTCCTGATTATATTCCACTGGTCCTTGCATTTCCTGACGCTCATAATCAGCACCCACCTTACAGCTTTCAAACTGCAGGATTAGTATCCCAAAAAACAGGATCAATACACCACTTCTGATAGCTTGCTTCATGATGATGTTTCTTTTTTAGATTCAATAATTCTATTCACAACAGCAAAGGCAAAAACAACGTAACTTACTGCAATAGCTATCTGTATCACCCTGGCCCATACCTTAGCTCCTGCTTCATCATCTGATGAAGTAACTGAGCCCAGAATCAATAAAAAGGTTGAGAAACCACTTCCAAAGATCCCTGCGTATTTACTATCCGAAAAAAGACGGCTTCCAAAGAACAAGCCAATGCATAAAGCAACTAATATCATAAAAGTGAAATTTGGAACAATGACCAAAAGTTTATAGCCGATGATTCCAAATATACCACCTAGGATATTGGCCAGGATCATGACCAAACCTACTTTAGGTTTTGCCAGAGCCGGGCTTATAGTGAGTATGGCCACAAATGTGAGCACCAGAACACTGGAGGATAATTTAAACATATAAAACAAAAGCAAAATGGGTGTTAAGATGACGATGATCTTTACGGCATACTTAAAGCGCTCATCTTCAGATTGTTTTTGCATTTCCTGCTTCTTCTTTTCAAAGGGTATATCAGCCTCACATAAAGGAAATACCTTGAACACCAATTGCGACAAAACAATGGCCATGAAAGCATTAAAAGTCAATTTGGCAGCCACATAGCTACCAATAGCACTTGAATCTATTGAAACAAATGGAATAATGACCATGCTCACCAAGGCAAATAATTTAACCATCATGGGAATTTTATCTGTGTAATAGAGCCACATAAGAGAAAGCAATAAGAGGGGAATGAAAACCATGGCATAGTCCAGGAACAGTTCTGTAAAGACAACTGCAAGTCCTGTAAGCAAGGTTAAAATCAGAATGAATCCACCGCCTTGTTTTAGCGACAGGGGTTTTGCTCCTGGCGCAAGATAACCTAATGACAAAACAGATGTAAGGTAGGCCAGGTCATAATTTAGCAAGGAGGTAACCCCCAAGATAAAACACGAGCCCAGGACATATCTCAGCATTGGAATCAAGCCATTCCAATCAATAGAAAAAATCTGTATTTTTTGAAGTCTACCTAACATAAGATAGTATAGAAATTAATTTCAGTCTAAACCTTGCCAGACCATTTAACAGAAAGTTATCACCGGTATAAACAACCACATCAACTTGACCTCCTAATCGGTATAAATCTTTCGCCTCCGGGTCATCACTACTAATAATGACCGGGAATCGCTGAGGATCCTGCAACCAACCTTTCTTTTCTGAAATTGTCGGCAATCCACCTTTATTGGTTTGGTCGGTCTGAACACCAAAGCCCACACTTCTCACCCTTCCTTTAAAGATCTTTCCCGGCGCAATATCAAGAGAAAAATCCACCTCATTATCTATTTTCATCTTAGATAAATTATTCTCTTTTAAATTGGCCTGAATCCAAACATCTGAACTGGATATCAGGGTGGTTATCGGTTGTCCTGCGGTGGCATAATACCCTAAATCAACGTCAAAACTTTCAATGACACCATCAGTAGGTGCAATAATGGTTGAAAATTCAAGCTCTAACTGGGCTTGTTCCAGATTTTGAATGGCCCTTCTGATCTTCGGGTTATCAGGTCCTGATTCTCCCAAAGACTGCTTGGCCCTTTCAAGACTGGCCTCTGCCGAAGCTACCTGTTCTACTGCCTGCAACAAAGCTGTTTCTGACTGGTCCTTATCTGCCTCTGACAAGGCACCTTCATTTTCTTTCATTACCAGCTGAACCCGGTCCCAATTTCGTTGAGCTCTTTCAAGCTGAGCCTTGGCAACTCCGAGTTTTCCTGCAGATGATTTGACAGATGCAGATCCGGCGGCCACTGACTGTGTCGCATTATCGATAGCTGCCTCAGCGATCTGAATGGCGATTTCAAAGGGGCGTTTATCTAATTGGAACAAAACATCTCCAGCCTTGACTTGCGAATGCAGTGTAACATGTATTTCTGTCACAAAACCAGATACACGTGGACTTACCGGCGTTATCAATCCTTGAATTCTGGCTTGATCTGTATATGGAGTATGTCTGTCTGCACTCACATACCACACAAAAAATAAAGTCGTAATAACCAATACAATTAAACTGACCTTTTTCATAGATTTTGTCTCTTTTCCCATAACAACGAAATTTTATGTATTGCAGCTAAATTGCTATCACTTTTCTTTTATCTTTTTTATTCCTTCTTTCATCAATTCCTGAAAAATGGCAAACATAAAGGCCGTAGACCAGCCTATCAATGTTATTCCATTCATAGCTTCGAGCCCTGCAAGTATTCTATTGACAGAAGAGATGGTAATCTCACCATAACCCAAGGTAGTAAAGGTTACCAATGAAAAATACATAGACTTTTCAAATGTTTCAAACTCAGTAACCCCAGGCAACAACATATAGACCAATGCCCAAATAGCCGCCTGAAACAAATGAATGAAAATTAAAAAAACTGAGGTAGAAATTAATAGTTTAAGCCCGTTCTTTTTCATATAAGTGTGAGGCTGCGAATCTCTTTTTTTATCAAACCTCCTCACCCAGTAAATCGTACCGTAGCCCTGTATTACAACTGTTAAACCAATAACAACCAGGCCAACAATTATGGTCAAAAACATATGTGAAATCTTTAGGTTTGGTTGTCTAAAATAAGATTTTTCACTATTAATTCCAACTTAGCTCTTGAGAATGGAATAAAAATTTTCCATATGATGCGATGAGTATCAAATAATTATGCAGATTTCACAATTAATGAGCAATTTTAATAAAAACTAATTACCTTCGCATCTCATATTAAACCCAATTTAGGATGTCGATTAATAATATACGTAAGGAAGTAATGAAAACACTGGAAAAAAATGTTGATGGCTTTCTGACCGATTATTTGATTCCCCCAGAAAAAATCTGGCAGCCTTCTGATTTTTTGCCAAATCCACAGGCGAATAGTTTTATGCATGAAGTTGAAGAAATCAGGGAACTTTCCAAAGATCTTGACAATGATTTCTGGATTTCTCTTGTAGGAGATATGATAACTGAAGAGGCCTTACCTACATACGAATCATGGTTGATGGACCTCGATGGGATCTCTCAACATGAGGAAGAAGGAGATAATGGCTGGGCCAAATGGATCAGAATGTGGACGGCAGAAGAAAATCGCCATGGGGATGTACTCAATAAATACATCTACCTTTCAGGAAGGGTGAATATGAGAGAAGTTGAAATAACCACACAGCATTTGATAGCAGATGGCTTTGATATAGGAACCTCAAGAGATCCTTATAAAAATTTCGTTTATACAAGCTTTCAAGAATTAGCCACCTATGTGTCGCATAATAATGTAGCCAAAATTGCCAGAAAAGCCGGAATGAAGAATCTGGGTAAAATGTGTAAAATTATTGCGGGTGATGAAATGAGACATCACAAGGCATATACTGAATTTGTCAGACAGATCTTTAAGGTGGACCCAAGCGAAATGATGCTGGCCTACTTTCATATGATGAAATTAAAAATCACCATGCCTGCGATGCATTTAAGAGAATCTTTTGAGGCCAAAGGAAGTTTGTTCGACAAATTTTCAGAGATTGCTCAAAGAGCAGGCGTCTATACAAGTTTTGACTATGTAGATATCATGAGAAAGCTAAATAAAGCTTGGGAAATAGATAAAATTTCAGGGTTAACGGCCGAAGCAGAAAAGGCCAGGGCTTATCTGATGAAATTACCTGAAAGAATGGAACGAATCGCCGAAAGAATCGTTGTTCCTGACACCAAGCATGATTTCAAATGGATGAATCCATTGGTTTAATTCAATTTTCTTTTTTAGTTAGGTAAAGGCCTTCGGGACGTAGCTCTATGAGCCTGCTTTTATAGAGATGCCCTACAGCGCGTTTAAATGCTTTTTTGCTAAGGCCCAAGCCCTTTTTAATTTCTTCAGGATTACTTTTATCTGTTAAAGCTAAATACCCTCCTGCTTCTTTAATGGCCTCCAATAATAGATTGGTATTTGAGTCGACGCTTTTCTTATAACCCAGCGGCTCCAGCATCACATCAATTTTACCATCCTCTCGTACTTTTTTGACATAGCCCTTATGGACTTCTCCAACATGCACCTCTTTATGAATATCAGATTTAAAAATCAGCCCCTGATACATATTGTTGATCACCACATTGATTCCCAGATCACTCTCTCTATATAGCTGCAATCGCACCTCATCTCCTCTTGCAACATCAATCTCATCTAAAAACACAAAATCTTCAACACGTTGAGAACCTCTTATAACCCCCGTATCTTCATCTTCAAAAACAAAAATCAAATAGGTCTCACCTTCTTGTAAGTCCTCCATCTGCTCTTCTTTAGGAACAAATAAGCCTTTTTCAAGTCCCCAATCCACATAGGCGCCTGCCTCGGTAAGATATTTTACAGTTAAAAATGCAAATTCATCTACCTGCACTGAAGGCAAGGTACCGGTTATCATTCTCGTGCGATCCTTATAAATAAAGACCTCGACCTCTGCTCCTTCTTCTGCCTTGTGCTTGAGTTCTTCCAAAGGGAGAAATATTTTCTGCTCTTTTTCATTCTGTAGCTGATAGCCTTCATCATCTACCGACACGACCCTTAATTTGTTGATTTTCCCGTTTTCCATATGCTGCAAAGGTATCTCTTTTTTCCATACTCTTTTAATGCTATTACATCTATGAATTTGCCATAAAAATGAATATATTTACCTGCCTAATTTTGCCGCCAAAATCAATGAAATTATTTCACTTTATAGTGTTCCTATGCTTATTTTCCATAGGAGCAATCCAGTCTCAGTCGAAAATTCAATACGACATCTCTTTTGAAAACGCCGTACACCATGAGGCAGCAGTCAAGGTACTTTTTGAAGCGCTCGAAACCGACACTTTAAAAGTACGCATGAGCAGAACCTCACCGGGTCGATATGCCATTCATGAATTTGCGAAAAACATCTATGCTTTTAAAGCCTTCGACGGCAATGGCAAAGAACTGAAAGTGCAAAGACCCAATCCTTATCAATGGAATATTTCAGGACATAACGGAACGGTGAAAATAAATTATATTTTATTTGCCAATCACGGAGACGGTACCTATTCTCAAATAGACGAATCGCATGCGCATTTAAACATCCCTGCCAGTTTTATATTTTCGCCACAATTAGAAAGCACTCCTATTCACATCAAGTTTCATCCTCGAGAAGACCTCAAATGGAAAATTGCCACCCAGCTAAAGCAACTTTCTAATCATGAATACACAGCTCCAGATTTGGCTTATTTTATGGACAGCCCTGTGGAGATAAGCGATCATACAATCAAGAGTTTCACATTAAATTCAAAAGGGAATGACTACCTCATCAATTTTGTCTTACATCAAGCAACAGACCATGAGGGCTTTGACACCTATTTTCAAAAGGTCAAACGCATCGTAGAAGAAGAAGTAGCTGTTTTTGGTGAACTTCCTGAATTTGATTTTGGAAGTTATACTTTTTTAGCCTGCTATCTTAAAAACATAGATGGTGACGGAATGGAGCACAGAAATTCAACGATTCTCACAGATGTAAAGTCATTGCATGAAGGAGGTGATAAGGAAAATATTGGCACAGTGGCTCATGAATTCTTTCATAGCTGGAATGTAGAACGAATCAGACCTGCCTCGCTTGAGCCATTTGACTTTACGGAGGCGAACATGTCTGGTGAATTATGGTTTGCTGAAGGTTTCACCAGTTATTACACCAACTTAATACTCTGCCGAAGTGGTATTATTTCAAAGGAGGAATATGTCTCAGGCCTGTCAAATGTCATGAATTATGTTTGGAATTCGCCAGGGCGCGCATTCTTCAACCCAATAGAAATGAGTTATCAGGCCCCCTTTGTTGATGCCGCCACTTCCGTTGATCAGGTAAACTGGGAAAACACCTTTATCTCCTATTACTCCTATGGCAACGTCCTGGGCTTTGCTTTGGATTTGAGTCTTAGAAATCTTAAAAATGACAAATCTCTCGATGGGTATATGAAACTGGTATGGCAACATTTTGGTAAAGATGAAAGGCCTTATACGATCAATGATCTCCAAAAAACGTTATCCGAATATGTATCTGAGACTTTTAGTCAGCATTTTTTTGACAACTATATTTATCAAAGTAAGAAGCCAGATTATGTGTCGCTGTTCAACTCAGTCGGAATAGCTTATGAGTTGAAATATGATCAAAAATCAGGTTTTGGCGCTAGCATACAGCGACATAACAACAAATGGCTGATCAGTTCGAATCCCCAAATAGGAAGCTCAGCATACAAGGCAGGATTGTCAAAAAAGGATGAGATCGTCTCTATAGATGGGAAACTTACCAATAACAAACTAGCTCCTGAACTCTTTTTTTCAAGGTATAACGTAGGGGACAGCCTGACGGTGGTTTACAATCGTTATGGACAACAGTATAAAACACAGTTGATTCTGGAACAGAACAATAGTTATAAAACTGTTTTGATTCCTGATCCTCCCAAAAAAACGCTGCGAAAACAAGATGAGTGGCTCAATTCTAAAGTAAACTAATTCAAAATTTTCAAACCATGAACATCCCACAAATTGATCTGCCAAGAATAGTTGTTATAGGATGTGGTTTTGCAGGGCTTAAGTTTTGTAAAAAAATAAATGGAAATCATTATCAGGTCGTTTTAATAGACCAAAGAAACTACCACACCTTTCAACCTCTGTTGTACCAGGTGGCCAGCAGTGGTCTGGAACCCGATTCTGTTGTATATCCTATCAGAAAGATCTTTAAAGGAAAAAAGAACTTCTTTTTTAGACTGGCAAAAACCAAACATATTGATACCGAAAACAAAAAGATACTAACTTCTATCGGTGACATTGGCTATGACAAGCTTATCATAGCAACGGGTGCAAGTTCAAATTTTTTCGGCATGAAAGATATTGAAAAATATGCCATGCCCATGAAGGATGTGATCGAAGCATTGAATCTCAGAAGCTTGATCATTCAAAATTTTGAGGAAGCTTTAAACACCTCTGATCTGGAAGAAAGAGAGCGCCTGATGAATTTTGTCGTCGTTGGTGCAGGACCTACAGGCATTGAAGTCGCAGGGTCATTAGCCGAGCTAAAAAAACATGTATTACCCAACGACTATCCTGACCTCGACATTCGGCGCATGCAGATCAACATCATAGAAGCAGACACAAGAGTATTGGCAAGTATGAGCGAGGAAGCATCTGAAAAAGCAGAAAAATACCTTAAAAAAAGAGACATCTATGTGTGGTTAAACACACAGGTAAAAAGCTATGACGGTGTGAATGTTATTACAGCAAATAAAACCTTTGAATCTAGAACCCTGATCTGGGCCGCGGGCATCAAAGGTCAATTCCCTGATGGAATTTCAAAAGATCATATCATCCGAGGAAATAGAATTTGTGTAAACTCCTATAATAAAGTCGAAGAGCTTGATGACGTTTATGCCATAGGTGATGTGTCCTTTATTAAATCCACAACATATCCAAACGGAAATGCCATGCTGGCGTCAGTCGCTGAACAACAAGGCAAGCAATTGGCAAAAAACTTTAACCGAGTTTCGAAAGGAAAAAAGATGGTGGAGTTTATATATAATGACAAAGGAACCATGGCTACCATTGGAAGAAATCATGCCGTTGTTGACCTGCCTCATCTTAAGATCAGTGGAATTCTGGGCTGGTTTATCTGGATGTTTGTGCATCTGATGCTCCTGGTAGATTTCAGAAACAGGTTGGTTGTCTTTATGAATTGGGCCTGGAGCTATGTAAACTATGACAAAGGAACCAGGGTCATCATCCGAAAATTCAATAAGGAGAAAATCTCAACCGATCTATCTTAAAACCAACTATCTAGACCCAAGATTTTTGATTGAGCCAAATAGCAAATTATATGGGCTTTTTTGACAAGAGATTCCCTTTAACTTGGCTGAACTTTGTCAAATAGGATTTATTCCTTATTTTGAACATGCTTTATCAGCCCCCGATATGAGAAATCTTTTAGACTATTTTTCCCTCACCAGAGAGCGTACGCTGAACCTTTGTGAAGACCTTGAACCAGAAGACTTCAATCTTCAGGGAGCTGAATTTACCAGTCCTGCAAAATGGCATTTGGCACATACCACCTGGTTCTTTGAAACCATGGTTTTAAAACAGTTTCTACCTGAGTATAAAGTGTTCAATGAGCGTTTTGCCTATCTGTTTAATAGTTACTACAATACACTTGGCGAACGGGTATTGAGGAACAACAGAGGGATGCTGAGCCGGCCATATGTAGATGAAATATTTAAATATCGATCTTATGTAGACCTTTATTTAAAAAAACTCATAGAATCCTCCAGCGACAAAAAACTGATCGATCTGATTATTCTGGGTTTGCAACATGAAGAGCAGCATCAGGAGCTTTTGCAAACTGACTTAAAATATTCCTTATTTCTAAACCCTTTCAATGTTGATCAGAAGGACAGACCTAAAAACACGGAGCCTCCCTTTACAAAGGCTACATGGATAAAAATTCCTGAAGACATCTACGAAATTGGCTATCAGGGTCAGGGTTTTTGCTTCGATAATGAATTAAACCAACATAAGGTATTTCTCAATTCATTCGAAATCTCTCATGATTTGGTACTGAATTCCGAATTCATAGAATTCATAGAAGATGGCGGATATAAAAACTTCAATCTTTGGCTGGATGAAGGCTGGGCATGGCTTAAAAACGCTGAGGTACAGGCTCCGCTTTATTGGAGAAAAACAGCCCAGGGCTGGATGAATTTCATAAAGGACGGATTGATTCCTATAGATCGCAACGACTATGTAAATCATATTTCACTCTACGAAGCTATGGCCTTTGCTACCTGGAAAGGCATGAGGCTGGCTACAGAATTTGAATGGGAAGCCGCAGCAGATAAAATTAATTGGGGTAAGCGTTGGGAATGGACCAACTCCGCCTATCTGCCCTATCCTGGTTTTAAAATTGCCTCAGGGGCAGTAGGTGAATACAATGGTAAATTCATGTCAAATCAAATGGTATTAAGAGGTGCTTCTGTTGCCACTTCAGAGGGGCACAGCAGAAAAACGTATAGAAATTTTTTCCACTCAAATGCTCAGTGGCAATTTACTGGAATAAGACTTGTAAAATAATGAATGATCAATTTAAAAAGGATGTAGAAACAGGTTTAAGTCAGTTCCCTAAAAGCATTCCTTCAAAATACTTCTATGACGAAACAGGTGATGCACTATTTGTGGAAATCATGAATATGCCTGAATACTATCCTACCAGAGCTGAATTTGAAATATTTCAACAACAACATCAACAAATCATTGAGGCCATGGAAGTGAATACTGACACCATGTTCGACCTCATTGAATTGGGGGCTGGTGATGGTACAAAAACAAAGGAACTATTAAAAGCCTTACTTCAGGGTGGTTTTGATTTTGATTACGTTCCGATAGATATATCCCAATCGGCTCTCGATTCATTGGATTCCAATTTAAAGACCGAGTTTCCGAATTTGAAAGTGAGAAAAAAGCAAGGAGATTATTTTGGTGTGCTGGAAACCTTAAAAGAAAATCATCACCCTAAAGTGATCCTGTTCTTAGGATCTAATATTGGCAATCTAAGTGATGAACAGTCTGCAGCATTTATTTATCAGATTGGAGCCAATTTAAAAGCTGGAGATAAATTGATTTTAGGTGTCGATCTTATAAAATCAGAAGATCTTGTTATTCCTGCATATGATGATCCACATGGAATCACAAAAGCTTTTAATTTAAACCTTTTGTCTAGAATTAACAGCGAACTGGGCGGTGATTTTGATCTATCCACATTTCACCATGCCCCTGAATACACCATTGAAGAAGGAATTGCCAAAAGCTTTCTCGTAAGTAGGATAGCCCAGGAAGTGCCCATCAATAAAATAGGAAGATCATTTAGATTTGAGAAAGGAGAAAAGTTACAAACAGAGATCTCAAGAAAATACAATGATGATATCCTGCATAAGATTCTTGACAAAACTGATTTCAAGATCACAACCAAGCTTACAGATAGTCAGAATTACTTTGCTGATTATATCCTCAATCGATTTTAATTCTTCACTATGGACCTTAAAAAATACTTATTGATCAACAGTTCCTTCTCATTTCTTACGGGGATGATCATGCTGCTATTAAACCATGAACTAAGTATCTTTTTTAGTGTTACTGAGCCACTAATCTTTACCATCATTGGAATAAACTTATTGATTTTCGCTGCTTTCGTGCTTTTTGTGGCGCGATCGAAACCCTTAAAAAGTAATTTGGTCAAAATAATTGTGGTGCTGGATATTTTATGGGTTATTGGAAGTTTTATTTTGATTTTTACTGATGTTTTCAAGCTCTCCCTATCCGCTAATATTACTATTGGATTGGTAGGTGTCTTTATAGCATTTTTGGCTTATAAGCAATATACAAACCTCCAAAAAGTGATGGCCTTTAAAAGAAATGACCCTATCGTTAATTCCTGATTAAAAAGCGTAGGCACATGGGTTTAATTCTTAAATTTGGCTATCATAAACCAATCTAGACCTAACATGACAGAAAAAACAAAAATGCTTTCAGGAGAACTTTACAACCCAAATGATCAGGTTTTGGTGGAAGAAAGACATCGGGCACGCATTCTTTTTCAGAAAATAAACCAACTTTCTGATGACAGTAAAAAGGAGCGAAAAAAATTACTTTATGAATTGCTAAAAAATGCAGGAAAAGGCCTTTGGGTAGA
>CAYQPI010000264.1:0-1900 GCA_964419405.1 uncultured Flavobacteriaceae bacterium | reverse complement strand
AATGGACTGTTTTGAATCGGCAACATCACTTGTCAATTCAACACCGCGGTTAATAGGACCTGGGTGCATGATCACGATATCTTTATCAATACTGTCTAGCAATTCCTTATTGATACCAAATAACTGAGTGTATTCTCTAATTGAAGGAAAGTATTTCACATCCATTCGTTCATGCTGCACTCTAAGAACATTGGCTACATCACACCATTCAAGGGCTTTTTTCAAATTGTTCTCATAACCAACACCCAGCTTGGTGATGTGTTTTGGAATTAGGGTAGTGGGGCCACATAATTTTACTTCGGCTCCTTGCAGTAACAAGGCATAGATGTTTGACAGAGCCACTCTTGAATGAAGAATATCTCCAACAATAACTACCTTTTTGCCTTTAACAGAACCTAGTTTTTCTCTAATTGAATACGAATCAAGCAATGCTTGGGTAGGATGTTCATGAGCGCCATCTCCTGCATTGACAATTTTCGCATCTATATGCTTGGCCAGAAAATCACCAGCACCCTCATTGGGGTGTCTCATGACAATAATATCTACCTTCATCGATAGGATATTATTGGCCGTATCAATTAAAGATTCCCCTTTTTTGACCGATGACTGGGCGGCAGAGAAGTTAATGATATCAGCTGATAATCTTTTTTCAGCAAGTTCAAAAGAGAGTTTGGTTCTGGTGCTATTTTCAAAAAACAAATTCGCAATGGTAATATCTCTAAGTGAAGGAACTTTTTTAATCGGTCTGTTAATAACCTCTTTAAAATGATCTGCTGTATTGAAAATCAAATTGATGTCTTCAAGATTGAGATGTTTAATCCCAAGCAAATGAGATACGCTTAATTTAGCCATTTTTTTTATTCCAATTGAATTTAATAATCCAGTTAATTATGCCTTCATTCGTCATAAGTTCTTACACATCAGGGCTAACGATACAGACCTTATCTTTAGGCTCATTTTCTTTCCATTCTACTTTGACCTGTTCATCCTTGATTACATCGACCTGTCTCCCTTTATAATCGGGTTGAATAGGCAGATGTCTGCTAAACCTGCGATCGATCAAAACCAGTAATTCTATATTTTTTGGTCGACCAAATGCCTGAATTGCCGTGAGGGCCGCTCTGATACTCCTTCCAGAGAACAGCACATCATCAATGAAAACAACGTTTTTATTGTCAACTATAAAATTGATATCTGTTGAACTAGGGCTTAGAGGATCTTCTCTTCTTCTAAAATCGTCTCTAAAAAAGGTAATGTCAAGCTTTCCGAGTTGAATGTCTTTCACCTGGTATTCTTCCTGTAAGATCTGAACCAGCCGATTGGCAAGATGCACACCTCTAGGTTGAATTCCGATCAAAATGGTATTACTGAAGTCTTGATGATTCTCGATGAGCTGACAAGCCAAACGATTAAGAATGATAAATATTTCTTTTTCGTTAAGTAAGGTCTTTTTGGCCATGGTAGCATTAAAGGCTTTAAATATGAAACAAAGTTACAGTTTTTTTTGTGATGGGAAATAAAATAGAGATGTTAATTAAATTGTTAAGAAAAATAAAAGACATGTCGTTGACGGGCTCCTTTAGATGTTACTTTAGTAACTATAAAAAAGCCACTATATGCAGCATTTTTCAAATAATAATGATAACCAGCCTTTATCAAAATTTGAATTGATGTTAAAAACGAACAGCGTATATTTTTTTGATTCCAACGAATTTGAAGAGATTATCGTGTTCTATGTAGACAGTGGAAAATTTTCTCTGGCCAAAAAAGCGTTGCATTTAGGCCTTTCACAACATCCTTCTTCAGTTCCCTTAAAGCTTATACATGTTGAGCTTCTCATTTTAGATGAAAAACTAGATAAAGCAGAAAAAATATTGGATCAGCTTAAAGAAATTGAGCC
>CAYQPI010000263.1:0-24114 GCA_964419405.1 uncultured Flavobacteriaceae bacterium | reverse complement strand
GTTGTCATTAAAAAAACTCCTAGAGTTATTTTTAAAAAGTTTTTATTAGTTTTCATGGGATATATATTTTAATTATATCTCAAAGATACGGGGACTTTAGGGTTATATCCAAGCTTTTTGTTTAATTTTTTGTTAAAAAAGATAAACAAAAAATATTTGTCTATGTTTGATACCATTAGGTAAGAAAAAACTTATACAAAAAGAAAAAACCTCGACATTCATCGAGGCCAGTTACCCTAAAACAGGGTCACTTACTAATCTAAATACTAATTATTCTTGAACTACATGCTTGATTATTAACATCTGTCCATCTAATTTTTATGATTTCTTCATTTTTTATTATTCTCATAAGACTAGATTTAAAAGTTTTTATTCACACGATTAAACACCGTTAATCTTTATTCTTTTCTGCTCATCATCATTTTCAATGGTAATTTCATAGTATTTTACGATGGCCTGATCTATATTATAGTTAACATAATATTTACTTTGTATGATATTCCAATCCTGATATCTCTGAAATATTACCTGCTTTAATTGTGTCGGAAGAGCGACATCTTTATACACTTCGTTGGTTCTTACAATTGTACCTTTATTGTCATAGCTTACCTCTACCGATCCATTATTAGAATTGAACCTCGTTTTAAATAATTCATTTCTTCCATCGAACCGCAGTGAAGATTTAGCATCCCATTGACTTACGATACCTTCAAGGAATTTTGCATCTGAAGGAGTCACTGATTGCTGGACTGATGTTAGATACTCGTGGTTTAAAACTATCAGCTCATTTTCATCAGGCATAACATCTTCTAATGAGGCTACCGATTTTTGGGCTTGAGAAAAGCTAATTATTCCAAACATTACTACTAAAAATGATAAATTTTTCATGATATTTAATTTAATGGGTTATTAATACTTCTTATTCTTACCACAAATCAACGGTGAATCTGAAGATTGAAAAAACTCAATTGACCAAACACCTGATTTGAATGACAAACCCGCAAAACGATACCCATCAAAAAATAAATTCTTAAATAAATCCTAAAATGACCTTTCATATAGTTTTACCTACCCCTTATCAATAAAACAGGACCTGTGGTAAGCTACATGAGCGCCACTCACTTATTTTATTGTAATTTTGATCCTGTTAATAATTAAAATAAGAGAGCTTGACTTTTGAAACCAACAAATACGGTTGGATATTTAAATATAAGATCCACCACCTGGTTTTCTGGACTTTATACCATTTCACATGGTGGACTGCTTATGAAGGAGGAGTTATTTCAGTCTTTAATAGCCTCAAAGACCCTATTTACCTGATCAAGTTTTTGTCTCTGATCATTTATCAGGCTGGCGGTGTCTATTTCTGTTTATACTACCTGATTCCTACCTATTTGGAAAAAGGAAAGCTGCTAGTATATATTTTATTAGTCCAATTAACTGTATTGGCCATGTCACTGGCAATTTCGGGCTCATTCTTTTTAGGCTTAACTTTTTTCACAGATGAGCCAAATATCCCTCAGTCAGCTTATACTATGTTTACGAAACATGCACTCCCTTCTTCATTAAGCTCAATGACCCTCGGAATGAGTATCAAACTGGCCAAAAACTACCTTGAGGCTCAAAGAAGGCAGCAGACACTTGAAAAGGAAAAACTTGAAACGGAATTAAAATTTCTAAAATCTCAGTTCAATCCACATTTCTTATTCAATACAATCAATTCAATATTTGTTCTGATCAACAAAAATACCACGCAGGCAAAAGATGCTCTGGCAAAGTTTTCAGAGTTACTCAGATATCAGCTTTATGAATGCAATGAGTCTGAAATACCCCTGGACAGAGAACTGGCTTATTTGAGCAGCTTTATAGAGTTAGAAAAACTAAGACAAGACCCTAATTTAGAGATTAAAACAGCGCTCTTAAAACAATCAACAGGTAATTTAGCCATAGCACCCTTTCTATTGATGCCTTTTGTGGAAAATGCCTTTAAGCATGTTTCTAAATTAAATCAAAAATCAAACTGGATCGATCTGTCATTAAAACTCGAGGGCAACAGTTTTATTTTTTATATTGCAAACAGTCTGGCTGAAGATCACGAAAAATCAAAAGAAGCATTCCGATCTAATGGCCTGGGCTTAAAAAATGTTAAAAGAAGGCTTGAACTTCTTTATGAGAACAAATATGAGCTACATATATCAAATTCCGAAGGCAAATATGAAACCGTTCTTAAGATAGAATTAGCAGCTTTTAAAGGAATGAACACCTTAAACCAATTCTCATGATCAAATGTGTTGTCATAGATGATGAACCTCTTGCCAGAGAAAACATCGCAAATTATGTCGAAAATGTTGACTACCTCCAATTAACAGGGCAGGGAAGCAATCCTCTTGAATTAAACACGATATTGGCTGAACAAGAGGTAGACCTGATATTTCTGGATATCCAAATGCCAGTGATCAATGGAATTGACTTTCTTAAAATCACACCTAATTTACCCATGGTCATCTTAACAACAGCTTACCCAAGTTATGCGCTGGAAGGATTTGACCTTGACGTATTAGATTACTTGCTAAAACCTATTACCTTCAATCGTTTTTTAAAAGCCGTAAATAAAGCCAATGATTTCTTTGGTCTTCAGAGAAAATCCTTACAAACAGATGTACAAGTCGATACTACCGAAGACTTCTTTTTTATTAAATGTGACAACAAGTTTGAAAAGATCATCTATAGAAAAATCCTGTTTGTGCAAGCCTTGCAAAATTATGTCACCATTTATACTGAAGACAAAAAGTATGTTTCCTTGCTTTCGTTAAAAGTTGTAGAACAAAAACTCATGAATAAAGGATTTATTAGAGTTCACAAATCCTATATTGTCTCAAAATCAAAAATTGACAATATGGAAAGTCATGAGATCTCGATAAAATCGCATAGAATACCGATAAGCAGAAATTATCGCAAAGCGGTTAAAGAAGAAGTATTGTCCAACCATCTTTGGAAAAACGATAATTCCTCTTCACCATATGACCAGCTCTGATCGCTGAAATAAAAAAAGATCATTTTATTTGCCATACAATGGTCACCTTCTTCGCAAGATGTGTAGACGGGGGATTCAAATTCAACTCATTCGAATTCTTAAAATCTGCCGTACTAATTTCCATCCTTTCCTGAGTTAAAGGTCCGGGCATGAAGTTTCTCTCTCCATTTGAGATCAATATGATCTCTCCTAATGGAAGTTTGGACGCTTCTGCTAAAATATGAGCCTTTTGAGTTGCATCCTCCACCGCTTTTGTGATGGCTTCCTTACTTAAAACATCCTTTTGTTCTGGACTTAACGAAAAGTCAATGGCATAGCTTAGTTTATATTTATCGACAGAACCCAATACCTTATAAACAAATTCCTGACTATAAATATCAGACACCACAACGCTTACACTTCCTTTAAATCCCTGCTGAATCCGTTTGCCATTTTCATAGACCATATTTTCACTTATGGTATATTGATCTGCATGTACCTTATCCTTAGAAATTCCTTGCCTCAAAAGATCAGTCTGTAGCTTATCTAATGTTTCACGTAATGAATTGCTGCACTCCATATAACTGGGGTCAATAATCTTTAAAGGGATCCTAAAGGTTGTCTGTTCCGGAATCACCTTTATCATAGCTTCGCCAACTACCTTAATGCTTCTTTGATTATTTTGAGCTTGTAAATTAAATGTGATCAGACCAACGACCAACAGGAATACTATTTTTTTCATAATTATGTTGTTTTGCATTATCACAGCCAAAGATTATGCCAAATATAACGATGAGCTGAGAGGTATCATGCGGAACAGCATTCTAGATTATATTATATGTAGTACACCTATTATAGTATTCCACTTTCAATAATGCTTTAACAATAATTTAACGGTATTCTTGCTTTTCGGACATGGAATGTCGTAATTCTTTAGAGTAACTGAGCGTACATTCGTACTATAATTATAAACCAAGAACAAAATGAAAAATTCAGTTTTACAAGCAGTACTTGCTATAGGGATATTAAAATTTACAGATATCAACGAAGGCTTTCTTTGTAAAGTAGAGGCCAAAAAAATAAAAAATGAAGTTGAAAATGCCATTTCGAACTTTAAGAATGGTATCATTAATAAACTAGAATTCCAAAAGATCATTTTTAGGAATCAACAAAAATTAGATGATGTACTAGTCGAATACGCATAAAGACGATATAGAACATCAACGTATCATATAATTTTTTCATAATTATAATTAGGTTTCAGATTAGGTTAGTGACCGGCATTAATTTGCCGGTTTTTTTATGCCTTAAATCATCTTCAAAAAATGGGAAATAAAAAAAACCAGCGCGTAAATAGGCTGGCTACTGTTAAACCTATGTATAGTCATCATGCTTACATGGTTTCTAAAACAAAAATACAACAATCTCCATCAATAAAAATGAAAATACACTAAATAATCTTAAACTCAAAGTTACATTTCCATCATCCTGAATACTATTTAATCCATAAATAACAATTCGTTTATCATAAGTTAACATTCGAGATGTACATTTGATATTCCCCGCTTTTTTGAAATGTGACTTAACCTTTAGTCATAAAGCCAGTGTTATTTGATACTGGCTTTTTTTATGGCCAAAAACTACACTAAAATTTCACTTTTCAACTTAAAATAATAATCTTAATTTCACAAAACATAATCTCTTACAACATTAAAACTTCAATTGAAAGACATGAATAGAATCGCACTAATAACGGGAGCTACCTCGGGCATAGGTAAGGCAACGGCGAAGCAATTTGCAAATAACCATATTGATCTAATCCTCTGTGGCAGAAGGACAGATCGATTAGATCAACTAAAGGAAGAATTAAGCTACCTGGTATCTGTCACCACCCTCAGTTTTGATGTAGGAGATAAGCAAGCCGTCAAAAACAGCATACAAAGTCTAGACGAATCCTGGAAAAATATCGATATTTTAGTCAATAACGCTGGAGGCGCACATGGTCTCGACCTTTTTGAGAACGGGAACATCACTGACTGGGAGAACATGATTGACTTCAATTTAAAAGGTTTGTTGTATGTTTCGAGCAATGTAATCTCTGGCATGATTCAAAGAAAGAAAGGACATATTATTAATATTAGCTCTATTGCTGGTAAACAGACCTATTCGAAAGGAATGGTTTATTGTGCCAGCAAATCAGGAGTAGAGGCAATTAGCAAAGGCATGAGGCTCGAATTGGTACCTCTTGGCATTCGAGTCACAAATATTGCACCGGGGGCAGTTGATACGGAGTTTTCAACAGTCCGATTCAAAGGTGACAAAAAAAAAGCCGATAAGGTTTATGAAAATTATCAGCCGTTGATCGCTGAAGACATAGCCGATTGCATATCTTATTGTGTTCATGTCCCGGCCCATGTACAGATTGCTGATTTGACAATTTTTCCTTCAGCTCAGAGCGATGCGACCACCATTCACAGGAAATAGTTTTGATTTCAATCATCCTTCTTATTGATTCAAATCATAAATTCTTGAGACTAGGTTTTATACATTAGGAACTAAGTGAGGTGTAAGCTGTCTACCGCCAGAACCTCAATAAAATCAAGTCTCATGAAAAACATTCTGGTACCTATTGACTTCAATGACAAGGAAGAAATTCTACTCGCCAAAGCGCTTGAAATTTCAAACGCATTTAATGCTAAAATCTGGCTACTACATGTTGCCTCTCCTGAACCCGAATTTGTAGGATATGGTGTAGGCCCTCAACACATCAGAGAATCAAGGGCTGCAGAACTGCGAAATGAACATCAATTACTGAACAAATACACCGACCAGCTTAAATCCAAAGGTCAAGAATGCGAAGGTTTACTCATCAGTGGTGGAACCATAGAAATGATTCTGGATAAAGCAAAAAAATTAGAAATAGACCTAATTATTACCGGTCATCATGATCATAGTGTTTTTTATCAAATCTTCTTTGGAAGCATCTCAAAAGCTGTGGTAAACAAGAGCGATATCCCAGTAATGATCGTACCTATTAAAGAGTAGTATATAAAACAGATTCGATAATTTCATTTTCAAGGTCTAACAATGACCCCATGGAAAAAAAAGTTCAAACCAAACACAATAATAAACATCATCCATTTTCGACGTTTACTCATACTATTATTTTAATTCATTCGTTATATAATTTCAAATTGCTATAGAAATCAATCCACTGGATTAAAAAAAAGAATTTTGCTATTTATGAAAAAGGTACAGTACAAGGATTTGCTCATCCATTCCTTAGAGCTAAAAATATTTCTTCTCGAGTTAGAAACCAATCTTTCAAAATTACAAATCGAAGGAATTAATAAAATGGATGAATTTTGAAATTTCAACCTATAATCTAATTTATTGATTATAAGATCATTGCATTGTATTTATTTAAAAATAGTAAAAAGTTTAAAGTAAACATGTTTACTTTTTACAAATAATTACACAAAGGCATAAATACAATTGCTATGATACAAATTCATTCCCCAAACAGAGAAGAAATCAAACGTTTCTTACAAAAAATTGAAAGTCGGATTCGAAGAAATTCATCCCGAGTTAAACCCGTTCAAAAATTTGAATCAAGGTTATAAAGGCCCAGGTAATAATTGTTGTGTATGCTATTCAAATTTCATGAGAATTGAGTGATTACCTTACAACATAACTACGTTAGAAAACAAGAAGCTAGTTATTTCCCCGAGTACCAGTTACCAAAAAGGTGACTGGTTCTTTTTTTATTCACCTGGCGCAGCAATAAATCTCGGGCTTAGATCTGGATCTTCCATGGCCGCATCAAGCGGAAACATGGGTCTGATAATTCTTTTATGACCCAATCTGTCTAAGTCCTGATCAACCCCTCCTGGGGTCAAAGCCATGATCCAATCTCCCCTCATATTGTACAGTTCTGGTACCAGATACCCTATTTTTACCACAAGCACATCTGTACTTCTGGGATCCAAGCCTAAATTAGTAAAATCACTTTCCTTGTGATAGGGTTTTCTTTTCTTAGTGACAATAACGGAGGCGGAACCTACCTTGACAACAACTTCAACTTCAGCGTTCTTATCTCCCTTTTCAATAGCTGTTACTTTTCCTTTTAATCTGATCGGAGGGGCAAATCTATGATCTACCGCTGCACCGGCTAAAGCGTCAACTTCACCTCCTACGCCAACTTCCATAGCCTGTTCGACCAATTCCGGACCCGGAATAGAGGCATATATAAGAGATTTTCCATTGACACTTTTGAATTCGGACCTTGCCAATAATTTCTCTAAGGTCCAGGTAACATCCCCTGCTCCACCGGCAGTTGGATTATCTCCCATGTCACTTATAATAAAGGGTTTCTTCTTACTCGATAAGGCAAGTTTTAAACTTTCCTCTAAAGTCGCCGTAGGAGCCACAAAAACAAATTCATCTCTCACCTCCCAAAAACGTTGCGCCAATTCTTCAGCAGCCTCAGACACAGCTATTTTGTCATCGCCGGTCACCATAACCACAGCGTGATTCCTCGGCTCATCTGCCCAGGCGTAGCCAATCCAAATTGCAGCATCAATAATTCCATCTCGCTTTGTGATTGGGTCGACTTTTGCATATAAACTTTTCCCAGGTTCAATTCGAGTACTTGTTTTTTCACCTGGTAATAATATAGGAACAGGAATCCAGGCCTTATACGCTGGTTTTCCCTTTCCGCTTTCAAGTCTGTCCAAAAGATTCTCCAAGGCCCTCTTTTTCGATTCAATGGCATCTTCATGGGGTGCCATACGATAACAAGTGATCAGGTCACTATTTTTCGCCAGCGTTTGAGACACGTTCCCATGCAGGTCCATTGAAGTTGAAATAACCGTTTTATTTCCAACTACTTCTCGTATTCTTGATATAAAGTCTCCTTCGGCATCATCCATACCTACCACACTCATTGCACCATGAATATCCAGAAACAAGCCATCATAAGGCAAATCTTTCTTTAGCATGGTAAGCGTTTTACTGAGCAAAGATTCATATGCCTCCTTAGTCACAGTTCCTCCTGGCAAGGCATGCCCTTTAATCGTAGGAAACCAATTTGCCCTACCTTTATTAATTGAATCAGGTGACATAAAAGGATAATAATCAAAAACTGCAGCTCCTGTTTTTGCATGAAACGCCTCCTCCTGAGTCAGGGCAGGTGAAAAAGTACTTGATTCAATGGCAATCCCTGCAATAGCAACACGTGGAAGTTTTGTTTCATTTTTTTCTGAAACCACCTCTTTCTTTTCGGAAGGCCCGCATGAGATCAGCAAAACAAATAATAAAAATAAACTGAGATTCTTTAAGGTTTTCATGTAGGTACTTATTGTATAAATTTGAATGCTTGAAAAAAAACAATAAACTGAATGGTGATTCAAAGCATCCATTGTTCTAACAATAAAAGTACTATTTTATTCATGATACTTAGGCATACTATGCTTTGTTTATACAAAAAAACCTGACTTTTGCACAGACAGGTTTCAAAAATTTTCAATAAAGCATGCTCTTTCAAAGATTAATTGACTCGCCTCACATTATCGGCACTAATAGCTTCTAACACCTCGTCCATGTTCTTTAAATTGACACCTTTGGCAAAATCTGCAGGTAAAATCGCTATTCGAAAAATCAATCCATCTGTATCATTAGGGTCCAGTTTTGCAAAATCCACTGTTCCGTCAAGGAATAATCTCACATCAAATAAGGTATAATCAAAGGTGTATAATAATATTCCACTATCCCTAAAAATGGTTTGAGGAAGTGGCTCCCAGACATCAGTACCTTCAAATACCTCCATCAATCGATACACCACAATGATATCACTTTCGAAAACCTCTATATCACTTGGAATCTCAACAAAATATTCAAAACCCATGCTTGCATTTAAATCGGCCTCTACTTCAATGACCTGACCTATAAATCCATCAGCACCGTCTTCACCTGGTGCTCCGGGAGGGCCAACTGGTCCTGGAGGGCCTACGGTACCTTCACAGGATAATAATATTATTGAAAAGAAAAGTAAGGCGTAAAATTTTTTCATAATAAATGGTTTTACAATTAGTAAACAATTATCGGACCAAAATTTTTATTCGGTAATAATCTTTCTATTTATTCGATTGTTTTCGATCCTCAAGAGAGATACTGTACACAAACCTCAAACTCGCAATAGCCCCATCGTGAAAAGAAATATTTTTTTGAACCCTGTCGTCTCCAAATCCAACCAAAGGAATACTAAAATCAACTTTCTGATCTTCTTCATACTGAGCATAACTTCTTCCCAGGGCGTAACCTATTCTTCCCTCTACAAAAAAATCTCCAGCAAGTTTATATCGAACAAATATAGTTTCGTCGATACTTTTTCTCTCTATATAATCTCCCTGATAAGCCTCATCACCCAATCTGTATGTTGTTATCAAACCAAAATGACTCCAACCTGTTGACAGCCGTTCACTGACCTGATACTTTAGCTTCCCATATATCGGATACAGACCATTTAACGACCATTTCTCAGAAATCCTCCAATCAACATTGACCAAAGGAACCAAATACGGACCAAAGAGCTCTTGATTATACATGGCACCAAATGATAGTTTTAAGCCTTCTCTGTATTTCTTTTCGTACATCACTAATGCACCCATTTGAAAATGATCAATATCTATATTTTTAAAATCAGACATAAATCTTGGCGCCAAAAAAACCTGCAATCCCCTTCCTTCTGAAAATTTCTGATACAAGCCTGTTCTCAGTATAAATCCATGAATATCGATTGGGTTCATGATCTCTGGTGGAGTTTCTTCATCATTATCGACATGCCAGTAAAAATAATTGACGCTGTTATACCAAATGGAACGCTCATTCATTTCAATAGGAAATACCAAAGATGCCATGGCTCCATATTCGGTTGCTTTACTTTGATAAATAGAATCATAAGCCTGAGGAAAGCCATAGCGTCCAGACAGGGTAAAGATGTCTAAGGTTTCCTGAGCTTGGAGAGTGGAAGAAAGAGCGATGATCAGTGAAATAAATACACCTTTTTTCATTAACTATAATTTTTTGTAATAATACGTAAATAATAACCAGTAAGACAAACTGATTTAAAATTCAATATCTCAATATAAATTCTAAAATAATCTTCTAGTTTTTAATAATACTTATAAAAAAAGCCCGGCTTAAACCGGGCTCTATATTGTTTGAGGAACATTTAGTAATTCGTAGTTCCCATATATTCCAAACTTTTCTGAACACTTTCCAGTGGTGTATAATTATACTTTTCAACTTCCACTATTCCGTATTTTAACCCAGATTCTTTTTTGTGCTTAAAAATCTCATTAAAATCCATTGTACCGCTTTCTCCCAGCTCAGTTTCATCCTTAATATGCCATAACATAAAACGACCAGGGTATTTTTCAAAATAGTTCAGCGCGCTCTTTCCTCCATGGTTGATCCAATAAAGATCCAGTTGAAACATCATCTTATCGGGATCACTCAATTCTATCATATGATCGTATACAGGCTTTCCTTCAAATTCAGTAGTAAACTCTTTGTCGTGATTATGATAGCCAAAATAAATACCTTTCGCTTTACACTTTTCGCCAACTGCATTGAAGTATTCCATATATTTTTTTAACCCCTCCAAACTGGCATAACCTTCGCCACCCATCCAGGGTTGCACAATCCATTTCACACCTGCTGCTGCATGGGCATCTATGGCTTTATCCCACCAGGCCATGGTTTCATCCCATCGTTCCTTAGATGGCAAATTCTGACCGGTATGAGAACCTAAAAATTGCAATCCACTATCTTCACATAACTTTTTAAATTCCTCAGGTGACATTCCATAAAACTTCCCATCGCTGTAACCAGCAGCTTCAACAAACTTATATCCCATTGCTCCTACCTTTGCTACAGTTGCCTTTGGGTCTTTTTTCATATCATCCTTAACAGACCATAATTGCAATCCGATAAAATCATCCTTAGGCTCAGGTTCAACTTTTGTAAACCCTTGAATAATCAAGGCCAATACTCCTAATAATAACAGTCCCTTCCAGACCTTCCTTTTTAATCCCATAATTTAATATTTACATGTTTAACAGTCTAAATTTGGCTTGAAATTTGGGAACACCATCAAAAAACCACTCCCAAAAAGCGCTAACAAATTTACCAATTATCCAGAAGATAATCAACAACTTAGACCATAAATAAAAACGAAAATCACAAAGAAAACAAATTTAGTTTTCAGATTTGGCATCAGTCCCAGATACAGGCAAAACCTTTTGATCTTCTTTCGAAACTGGCATATCTTTAATATGCAAATCACGCTGTGGAAATGGAATCTCGATATTGTGTTTTGCAAACTGATTATACACCTCAATAGAAACATCACTTTTGGCCTGCAGCCCGACTTCATAATGCACCCAAAAGCGCAATTTAAAATCTAAAGAACTCTCTCCAAACTGACTGAACAAGGCCTGAGGAGCAGGATTTTTCAAGGTATCTTTACTACTCATGGCAGCGTTCATCAAGATCTCCAGGATTTGATTCGGATCTGAACCATAAGTGGTCCCAATGAGAATCTCAACACGCTTGATGCTATCCGAAAGAGTCCAGTTGATCAGATCATTGGCAATTAAATTATTATTTGGCACAACAACTTCAGCACCATCAAAGGTGATGATACTCGAAGAACGAACACCTATCCTGTTAACAGTCCCTAACAGATTATTAACCTCAACAGTATCTCCAACATGTATAGGTCGCTCAAACACGAGAATTAAGCCCGAAACAAAATTTGAAATAACTGTTTGCAAACCAAAACCAATACCCAAACCAAGGGCACCTGCCATCAGATTAAACTTGCTGAGATCTATGCCCAGGGACGATAAAGCCAGTACAATTCCAAAGCCAATAATAAAGTACCTTACCACCAGGGAAATGGCTGCAGGAACTCCCTTAGGAAGTTTGATAAGCTTAAAGGAAACTTCCCCGCTATCAAACAAGAATGAAATAATACTTGTAGATAAAAAGGCGATGGTCAAAATAACGATAAATCTCAAAATATCTCCCATGGTAAAAGTGATCGATCCAAACTTATAGGGCTCTGATAGAATATCCGTGAAGAATTGATTTAACGGAGTAAGCAAATCTATCATTCCCAGGAAGAACAAAAACCACCCTATAAAAGCAATCACCCGAATGATACGCAACAACTTTAATTCGAGTGCAAACTTCTTTTCCTCCTCGTCGATTCCCCTTGTATTAAAGTGCCAATGGATAAGACCTGTTGAAATTCCACCTGCGATCATGAGTATAGCATAAAAAACAAGTGTCATGACACCACTTTGAGTGCTCACTTTTAAGGTAAGGTCTGTCAGATTAGTATATCCCAGCACATTAGAAATGATAGAAACGAATAATAAGGCGTATACCAGCGGAGTCAATCGAATCAAAAACAAACCGAAATTCCCGATCTTCATTTTTCTGGTTTTCAGATAAGGTCTTGTGAAAGCCAGCAATACTCCAACAACCAGAATCGCCTCGATCAATAAATAAATTCTGTATTGACCCGAGGTAAACCACATATAGGTTTTGGCCGTATCCAAAACATAGAACAACACAATGAAATAAACAATCTTTTTAAACCTTTTGTACATATAGGGCTGTACCAAAGGAATGGAGAGAATTAGAATCAATAAAACTATGATATTGCCAAATAACATCGGTGTATTTGTAAAAAACAACCTGGCAAAGACTAGCGCAATAAAAACCATGCTGACAATCGAATTATTTAAAATAATGTCTTTTGCGTTTTGAAGGTCTCCATCCTGCTCATTAAACGGATATTTTTGAAAGGTTTTTCGCAACAAAATCATCAATAACACCATTAAACCAACGAACAGTATGTATAAATAAAAACTGTGCTCACTGGTTTTGACAAATTTTGAGATGCCTAAAATATTCTCGCTAATCGATTCTACTTCATCCTTTTCACCTTCATCTCTGTCAGAATCTTTAAAAGAAGCCTGCCAAAGAGGTTTGTGTCTCAAATAAAACAGGTCATAGACTTCAGAATTTTTCAAGGTATTCAATTCTCTAATGACCTTATTAACTAAGAGCTTGTGATTGTTAATTTTGGATTCCAGAATCAGAAAAGCATTGTTCTCTTTGGTAATTTGCCGGTTGATCTTCCTATAATCGTTTCTTACCAGTCGAATACTGGTTAAAACCTCAAGGGGCAGCTTTTCCTCAACTGCTTTTTTATAGGTCAATTCCCATGTTTTTTCCTTGAATGTAACGATCTCCTGAACAATTATATTTCGCTCTTCATATTCATTAATGGTGGATTCCCAGTTCCCTAAATGGTCATAGTAGCCTTCCCATTTTCGTATTAAATTATTTATTTTCTGCCGGTTTGGATTGGCCTTGACAAAATTTCGTTTTCGTTTTTCCTGATTTTCAAGAAATTTTGCAAATGGCGGATATAAAGAATCGATTTTTTTGATCGAATTACTCAATCTTATTTTTCTTTCAGTCGCTTTTATTTCTTCATTGGCCTCTTCAACTCCCTGAATTATATTGGTGACCTTTATCGCCTCCGGAACAGAAGCACCGGTTGAATCTTTCTTTTTTTCATCTACGATCTGTGCATTGTTCAATAGCGGAAGAAGACAACAAACAAATAGTAGGATTGTCCGTAAAGAAAAAGGAACTGTTGATCGCATAAAATTAAAGATAAAGTGCTAAAAGTAAGAACTTAGTAGGGCACAGACAACATTTATGGGGCTTATTTACTTAAAACAAACCTTATTTATATTAATTTCCAACCACCGTCTCATTTAGAGAAAAGATATTTGTCTCCCCTTCGCTCAGCAAAAAAGAATTTACTTCAGCAAATTGAGCCGGACTATTTTCCATAAAGATATCTCGCCGTTTTTTGAATACCAAATTTGCTTTGAGTAATTTATTCATATCCTCATTATAAGCATCTAAATCCTCTTTATCTACTTCAATAAAATTTACACACTCAAAAAACACATCTTCTTTCCCGTACATTTCCTTCCTCATGTCAGTCACAGAATAGGTAATCGTGTAGGAAGTTTCATTAACTTTTATTTCGATCAAATGCCCAAAATAAGCATCCAACACCTCAGCCATTCCGCTTCTTTTAGGATATAGTTCTTTCCCTATATTTTTATATAAGACTTTGGTTTCACCTTTGACAACGAGCTCTTTTTTTTCAGGATCAACAGATTCAATTATATTATTTTCACCATTGTTTTCATTCGAAAACCAGGATTCTGCCCTTGAAAAAATAAGGGACGGCTCTAAATCGTTCAATTCATAAGTCTTCGATACTGATTTTTCCGCTATTTGATTTTCCTGGGCCCACAGAGAACTTGTAACAAATAAGATCATCAACAAGCATACCCTGAACGCTTTTTTTAAGTTGATCATTTTTAACATGGATTTAAAATTGAATATCAATTCTAAATTTCTGATTTTAAATAATGTTCAAGACCCTGATACTAAGAAAGTTTTAAACAAGTTATGAAAAACAACACACTTCCTATTCACCCTCTTTAGAATGCTGTTTCTTCAAATAGATCAAGGCGCCAATCGCTATTAATAAACCCATAAATTCTCTTGTACCTTCAATATAGGGTTTTTCATATACCATTTCTCCCACCAGTTCAGTTTTATCATCACTTTTCAACCACTCCGTAAAAAAACCAAAATGCATGAGACTAAATAGCACCATGGCTAAAATGACCGAATAGAAGACAAGTCCAGGAATTCTAATAAAATTAGAAACAGCAAAAAACACGGCTACAACCGCATAAACCAGCACCCAAACAAGTGGATCAGGGTCATTCAATTGGAGGTAGGCAAACAGTAAAAAAACAATGCATAAGGCCCAATTAATAAACTTCTTCATCATAAATTCCAGATTAAGGTATTAAGATCAACTTGCCTTACCGCTGCCTCCAAACAAGATTCCCGCTCCAAGCACAAAGCCAAAATCGTACCAACCACCATTGTTATTTACCGCATACAAGGAAACATTATCCTTAAACAAACTTACAACAAAAGAAAATGGTGCAATAAAACCATGCCATAAACCTCCAAAAAAACCATAAGAACCATTGTCGACACAATTATCCAAAGGAATAGTTTGTGCACATCCGGTTAAAACGAAGAGCAGAACAGCTGTTACCAAAACGAATCGAATTTTATTGAAATATCTTTTCATAATACTAGGTTTTTATACCATAAAATTAAGCAAGATTGCTCAGATAATTGCCTTGAAACAATTTAAATAATGCTATTAGTTTAGAAGCAAAACCAACTGAAAAACCGTTGCTTTGAAAGGCAATCAGAAGTACTACAATGGCAAGACGTAGATTTGATCACCATAATTTTCTAGCACTTTCTTTATTATTAATTAGGACATTGTCAAAAACTTCAGAAAACCGGAAACTACTACAATTAGGCCCATCACATTTCAAAATCCGGTAATCACATGACTATTTATGATTCACAAGATGGAATCTTTTGATAAATAAAATGTGTCTTTAGGACATTTATCATGCCCATTCGTCCAAAATTCCTTAAATTTAAGAACAGTATACCTTAATTTTCAACGAACTAATCCTAAAACCTATAAGACATGAACACTCAAAAACGTTATTATCTAAGTTTACTTTGCGTCTTTCTATTTTCTGGAATAATTTATGCCCAAGATCAAATTGACGTCGTCTTACGTTGTAACGTAGCTGCCTTGAACGATGGTGCTGCTCCTTCTACAGCATGTAGATTTGTCGGTCAAGATCCAGATACGCCAACCGAAGAATTCACCACATATGCAGAAATTGGAGACACAATTATTTGGAGCGGAGAGTCAACTGATGGAAGTACTGCTATAGATATAAGGAAGATAAAATACGAAAGAGGAACCAATGTTTTTGACTCTACCGATTTGGACGGAGCAACAACAGTGGTAGGTTCAATAAAAAATCAAACCAATGGAAAAGACTACAAATACAGAATTTCCTTTAAAATAAATAACACTGGAAAAACACATTCAATTGATCCCAAAATTCGGGTAGGAGGAGATTAATTAATTGCCATAATCCCAGATGAGAAAAACTAGTGAAAAGAAATTAAAAACTAAAAATAAAGCCCTTCTATTGCTGGGCTTTTTTCTTCTTTTATTTGGCCAGCTCTTTTCTCAAAACAGACAGGAAATTGACAGTCTCGAGGATCTTTATAACAACAATGAAGGCACTAACAAATTAGAAGTTTTGAAGAAACTCTCTTTTGCTCATCCTGAAGTTGACAGAGCCATATTCTTTAGTCAGGAGCTTATTAAAGAATCTCAAAATCCAGAACTTCCAACTTATTTGCTTTACGGCTATTTTAATTTAGCAAATGCCTTCTCTAAAAAAGGAGACTTAAAGGAGGCTCTGAGCTATTATTTTAAAGCAGCAGACATTGCCAATACTCAAAATAACAATCTGTCATTGGGAAATGTCAATATTGCCATTGCAGATGTTTATTCAATCAGTGGTGATCATCAAAACGCCGTTAGTTATTATGAAAAAGGTATCGCAATTCACTCAGCAGCTGGTAATGACGAAGATGTGGCAATTGCCTATGAAAATCTAGGAGATGAATATCTGAACGTGTCAAAACCTGACTCTGCGCTGATTATGTTTCAAAAATCAGGACCTGTTTTTAAAAGACTTGGCTTTACTGAAGGCATTGCCATGAATATAGGAAACAAAGGGATTGCTTATGCCTTATTAGGGCAAGACGATCTGGCAAAATCAGAAATCGATCATGCCATCAATATGTTTGAAGGAATGGAGGGCTATCAAAATGCCATTTCTGTGTTTTTATCCTATATGTCAGATATCTATTTTAATCAAAGAGATTACAGGCGCGCCTTGCAATATGCAAAGGAAAGCCTTGAAATTGCTGAAAAATACGGACTCAAGGATGAAATAAGCTCCGCAAATCTGCAACTGTCAAGAATATATGATTCTTCAGGAAATCACAAAGCCTCATTAAAGTCCTATAAAAACTATACCATCTACAAAGACAGCGTTAATAATATAACCAATGTGCAACAAATGGCCAATTTAAGAACCCAATTTGAAATTGCGCAAAATCAAAAAGAAACAGATTTACAAATAGCACAAAAACAACTAGAGGTCAATCGTTTAAATGAATCTAAAAAGAACCAGAAAATAGGCATCATTGCTATCGCCATTGCCTTAGTACTTATAATAATATTTGCCATTGGTTTGTACAAACGAAATAGGTATATCGAAAAAACGAGTAAGATCATTGAAAAAGAACGCAACCTTTCAGACAAGCTTTTACTCAATATTTTGCCCGAACAAACAGCTCTCGAGTTGAAAGAAGAGGGCAAGGTCGTCGCCAAAAAATTTGATTCCGTTTCAGTGATGTTCACCGACTTCAAAGATTTCACCAAACATTCAGAAGGGCTGAGTCCAGAGGAATTGGTGAAGACTGTAGACTTCTATTATTCTAAGTTTGACGAAATCATAAAGTCTTATGATTTAGAAAAAATAAAAACGATTGGAGATGCATATATGGCGGCCGGAGGACTACCTTACCCCACAGATGATCACACATCAAAGCTTGTAAAAGCGGCTTTAGACATTGCTCAGTTTGTTGAAAATGTTAGACATGATAATCCAAACAATGAACAACGGTTTGAGATCCGTATCGGGATCAATACCGGTCCTGTTGTGGCAGGGGTCGTAGGCACCAACAAATTTGCCTATGATATTTGGGGAGATACTGTTAACATTGCTTCGAGAATGGAGTCCAATTCTGAATCAGGTAAAGTAAATATATCTGACAATTCTTTTAAACTTATCAAAAACGAATACAATTGTACCTATCGAGGTGAAATAGACACTAAAAACCGCGGTAAAATGAAGATGTATTTTGTAGAAGAATTGAAAAGCAACACCTAAGATTGGCCATACAACATATTGACCACAATCACCTGATTCATTGACGCTTATCAATTATTTTTCAAACCTTAATTACTAATTTACCATGCTAAATCAAGCAGCATGTATACAGAAATAAAATCTTACCGAATTTTTTTGGATTCCGGAACTCAGAAAAACAGATCCTTTACCACTATTAACCTATTTGACAAGGACGATGAAATGTTAGGAAGCATACAATTTTTTGAAAATGAATTAGAAGAATTAGAGCCTCTTGACATGGATCATATCTATATTCTTTACCCAATATCAAAATTCTCGTTTATCGTGGATATATTGCGCAATGAGAAGCCCATTTTTTTAGGTCACTGGCAAAACAAATATGGTAAATTTGGTCGAATCTGCACAGGAAAAGAACCTGTTGGAGAAGGAGAATTTCCCATCTCAATAACTAAAAAAAAGCCTGCAAAAGTTTAATGCTCGATAAAATTTCCTTGCTTTTATCTAAAGAATAAAAAGTAATGAAAAAAATATCATAGATAAATAAAAGGGGACCTAGGGTAACAAAATCGCTTGGTTCGTCCTAAACCATTTTTCTATGAATTTATTAGAAATTACATTTAGCTATAAACATAGTCCCCCTACTTCATGAATGCTGTATCGATTATTTTACCAATTCAAAAGCAATACTGGGTCAGGTATGCTTTTTGTTTTGTTCTATGGCTTGGATTGATAACAGGCATTAATGGGCAGTACATTCTTGGCAACGATAGCTTAAAACATAAAATTGATCTGAATCAAGTGCAGCAAAAAGATCTATTACAGACCCTTGAATTATTGATTGAGACATACCATGACCCCGATTTTAAAATTAAATACAGTGATAAACTGATCAAAGAGGCAACACGAGCTAACTCTTTGGATTATCTCTTTTCCGGCTATCTATATAAAGGACAAGCATTGTTCGATAAAGGGAATTACAAGCTGGCCCTGGAGAATTTAAATGAGGCCGCTCAATTGGCTTCTAGAGGAAACAATCTGAATAACTTAGCCCTTATCTATAGTTCAATGGGTACAGCTTATGCCTCATTATCGAATAAAACAAAGGCACTTGATTATTACAACAAATCCTTAGACCTGTTTAAATCAATTCCGGATTCTCTTCATTATGCCATGACTCTTCAAAAGAAAGCTGATTATTATTTAACCCAGAAACTACCTGACTCGGCGCTAATTTTCTTGAAAGAATCAGGTCAAATAGTAACTCAAATTGAAAACGATAAGATGAATGGCACTAACTATGGCTTGATTGGAGTTGCCTATGCACAGAAGGGAAAACCTGAATTTGCAGAAAAATATATTGAAGAGGCCACCACCCTTTTAACGGCAAATAATGACTATCAAGGACTAGCGACCTACCTAATCTACTATAGCGACATCTATTTTGAAAAGGAAGAATTCGACGCGGCCTATGAATTTGCACACGAAGCGTTGGTTTTAGCTAAAAAATATGGATTAAAAGAACAGATAAGTGATGCCTATTTTAAACTGTCAGACATTCAAAAATCCAAGGGAAATGCTGAACAGGCCCTTGAATTATACAAAAACCATATCGTTTATAGAGATAGTCTTCACAACCATCTTACAATTCAGCAAATTTCTGATACAAGATCTGAATTTGAAATTGCCATGAAACAGCGTGAAATAGATGGTTTAAACCATCAAAAAGCCAACCAGAAAATTATTGTTACGGCTATAATTATTGCTTTATTATTAACGAGTCTGGGGGCCTTTGGTCTTTACCATCGGTTTCGGTTCATTCAAAAAACCAATCTGATCATTGAAAAAGAAATGAATCGATCTGATCAACTGCTCAGCAACATACTTCCGCTAGAAACAGCTGCAGAATTGAAAGAATGTGGAAAAGTCAAGGCCAAAAGATTCGAATCTGTAAGTGTTTTATTTACCGATTTCAAGGAATTCACTATTCACTCAGAACACCTCAGTCCTGAACAACTTGTAAACAGTGTCAATTACTATTTTTCTAAATTTGACGAAATCATCGGGAAATATGAACTTGAGAAAATCAAGACCATCGGAGATTCCTATATGTGCGCAGGAGGCTTACCTTTCCCTTGTTCCAATCACCCATCAAAAGTTATTCTCGCTGCTTTTGAAATAGTGGATTTTATGGAACAGTCAAGGAATTTATCAAACAAAGACCTCGCACATTTTGATGTGAAGATAGGCATCAATACCGGACCTGTTGTTGCTGGAGTGGTGGGTCGTAAAAAGTTTGCTTATGACATTTGGGGTGATACCGTTAATGTGGCATCACGAATGGAAAGTAATTGCGAAACTGGAAAGGTCAATGTTTCAGAAAACACCTACAACATCATAAAAGAATCATTTGAATTTGAATATCGCGGAGAAATAAAGGCCAAGAATAAGGGCAAGCTTAAAATGTATTACGCCAAACGTCAAAAAAAGGATGTTTCAATTTCAAATCAATTTTCAGTTCTTGAAAATGAACGTGAGAAACTAGTTTAAAAGCCACCCTATTGGCATACCTAAACTCCTATTGATCTTTGAGTCATGTGTAAAAAAACTTTTCATGAAATGTTCAAAAAAATTAAATTTGCAGTCTTAAAAAACTTTTTAAACAATGAAAAGATCAATTATAATTGCGGTATTAACTCTGATTTTAATCAGTTGTAACGGAAACAACACAAACAAGGTTTCTGATACTGAGATTTATGTAAAAATGATTAAAGATATTCGACCCGGTGTGAATATTAGAGATTGTATACAATTCTCAGACAACCGAGGAAGTGCTCATTCTTTACCTGGCTTTCCTGAATATTTTATGACAAGGGTGAATGCCGGAAAAAAAGTGACCTGGATGAGTGCACCAGACTCTGATCCTGTAGTACAAATTCTTGAAGTCAATTTTAAACAGAATGACCATAGCACGAACATCCTAACAGAGGATTATTTTAGAGGAAAAAATGGCAAAGTTACAGCAGAAGTGAAAAAAAATGGAGAGGTACCACATCTATCAAATCAATTCTATAATATGCTCGTATTGATTGATAATAAGGTTTACACCATAGATCCAATTTTACAATTTCACGCAGAATAAACTGTTTTAGGGAATAAATCAACTTCCTGTTAATAGCTTGTTTTTTAGCAAATTCCACAGGAACACCCACCAATTAAGAATTAAATTTTCGCATAAAACAAGGGAATTAAGACAGTTTTAGGGTAACTTTTTTAAAAAAAAACTCACCAATTGAATCAAAAAAAAGAGATTTAAATGATTTACATTAACTTTAGGGAAATAAAATCATTAAAATAGTGAGTACATGAGACAGGACCCAAATAATTATTGGGAACAACTGGAAAGATTGGAAAAGCTAATTCGTGCCTCTGAACTGAAAGCAGGTATTATCTTTTCATTTCACAGCCTTATTATTGGTCTTTTTATTGATCGAATTGAACAATTCCAACCTGTTATTCAAACAAGTAAGGTATTTGTAGTACTTTCATTTTTATGGATGGCATGTGTGTTAGTCTCTATATATTATTGTTTTAAATGTTTTAAACCTCAGATTGAATTAAAATATAAAAAGAATGTTTTTTTCTTCAGAGATGCAATTTATTCATTTGGTGACGTTAAAGCATATACAAAGAAATTAATGGAGGTTTGTGAGGGTGATGAAATTTATGAGCAACTAGCTCAACAGATTCATATTGAAAGTAAGATTATTGATCAAAAATTTATTTGTGTTCAAAAATCGATTAAGTTTTTTGGTTTGAGTTTTATTTTTGTTCTGGCTGCTCTAGCCTTTTGGATCGTTACAATTTAATATGATTAATCTGCTATGAAAGGATATTACAAATTAAGAAAAACAATCATTGACATATTGCGATCAAAATTGTCGAGAGATCTCCATTACCATGGTGTTCATCATACGCTCGATGCCTTGAATACCTGCAGTGTTTATTTAAAACACAATAAGGTCACAATGCACGAGGCCAAACTATTGCGACTTGGAGTACTACTTCATGATATCGGTTTTACAGAAACAACTGTGGAACACGAAAAGAAGAGTGCAGAAATAGCAGATAAAATCCTAACAGCATACAATTTTTCAACTGAAGACAAAGCGGTGATAGAGGGGTTGATACTCAGCACAAAAATACCTCAACAACCCAAGACACTTCTAGAAAAAATTATTTGTGATGTTGATCTGGATTATTTGGGAAGAGCAGATTTTTATGCCATCAGTAATCAACTTTTTCAGGAATTAAAAGCGCTGAATGTACTCGATGATTTTGATGATTGGAATAAACTTCAGATTAAATTTCTTGAGGCCCATAGTTATCATACAGATTTTGCAATTCAGAACAGGCAACCTGAAAAAGAACTTCGAATTGCTGAATTAAAGAAATTGGTGGGCAAATTATAAGTAAATCTATAGACTAGACAGGTTTAATTCCTCCTATTAGGATTCGTAAAATAGTCTGATTTCTACTTTTTTTTAAAAAATCTTCGATTTTATGTTTACTTACTATTTTCAGTATCATAAAATAAAACCCCCTCAATTTTGACTTAATGTTTGTTTATAGCCTTTGATTCAAGTGTCAGAGGCTTTTTTTATACAATTCTACACTTTCTAATCATTCAATGAATTCTCCAGATAGGTCTTAAAGTTTTTTTCCTGAATTCCCAATTTCTTCCTGACTCTATAGCGACCCGTTTCAACTCCACGCACAGAAATGTTTAACAAAGGGGCTATTTCCTTATTGGAAAGGTCCATTTTAACAAAGGCGCAAAGTCGCAATTCTCGTTTTGTCAGGTTGGGATTTATGTCTAATAATCTTTTAAAAAAATCCACGTGAACTTTTTCAAAATTCACATCAAACACGTCCATATATTCCTCTCCTATTCGATGCTGCCTGATTTTATGTAAAATACGATCAATCGATCTTCTCTGTGCAGTTTGTTTTACATTTTTAGCATACAACTTAAGATCGTCATAAATACTGAAAATAACATCCTTCTTTTTGACCAACAGCATGGTATAATTCGCCAATTCTTTTTGATGGTTGATAAGGTCTTCTTCTAATTTGTTCTTTTGCAATTCGATTTGCTGTGTTTGTTGCTTCAGTTTTAATTGATCTATTTCTAATTCCAGCAATCGTTTAGAACTTTCTACAAGATCCTTTTCTTTTTGGATTTTCCTTCTCACAAATCGCCGAATAGCAAAAGCCACGAAATAGATGATCAAAATTACGAGTAGCAGCATCAGAAAAATGGCCATTTCAGTCTCGTACCAGGCATGTTCAATTATAAAACTATAAGATGCGATATCACCCTTTTGTCCTATCATATTTCGAGAATTCACTTTGAAAACGTGATTTCCTGGTTCGAGATAGGTATATTCTTTAAAGGCTTCATCTGTCCATTCTGACCAATGCTCATCTATTCCCTCCAGTTTATACTGGTATTGTTTACGCACAGATGAAGACATTCCTGGGTTTGTAAACTCAAATCGCAACACATCGACTTTTCTTGGGAGTTGCTGCTGTTCTAAAGATGCTAAAGTAGTCCATGAATTATTTTCTCCGGTATAATACTGCACCCTACTGATCAATGTCTTGTAATTCGCTTCCTCTTGGTTAAGTTTAGTTCGATATAAATAAAGTCCATCATTTGCTCCTATTAAAACACTATGATTTTCTATTGGAACAAAGGTTTCCATACTTCGATTTAATTTGCCATTCAAATTCAAGAATAGATCCTTATGCAAGTCTTTAGTTTCAACACCATCATCAAAATAGCCAAATTCATCGCCTTGCACAAGCCAGGTTCTATTTTCAGATTTGAGAATTTTTGTTGTATTCAGGCGAGGATCCAGCCTCTCATTTAAAAAAGTGTAGGGTACAAAACGACTTGTACTATCCTCATAAGAATACACACCAGTATTACTTGTAAAAACAATAGCTTCATCGTACCTCACAACATTGATATTATAAGGTGATTCAAATCCATTTTGATCCGTAAAATGTTCTATGGAAATT
>CAYQPI010000262.1:0-9835 GCA_964419405.1 uncultured Flavobacteriaceae bacterium | reverse complement strand
TATTCTTTAACGAAACCGTAACCGCCATGAATTTGAACCGCTTCTACTGTATTTCTCATGGCCATTTCAGCAGCGTATAATTTAGCCATGGCCCCAGATAGGTCATAATTCTTTTTTTGATCCTTGTCCCAGGCAGCTTTTGTGCATAATAATCTTGCTGTTTGAATTTCTGTAGCCATATCTGCTAATTTAAACGCGATAGCCTGATGCTTACTGATCTCTTTTCCAAAGGCTTTTCTTTCTTGTGAATATTGCAGGGCCAATTCATAGGCTCCCGAAGCTATTCCTAAAGCCTGAGATGCGATTCCGATTCTCCCTCCGGCCAGTGTTTTCATGGCAAATTTAAACCCAAACCCATCTTCGCCTATTCTATTCTCTTTCGGCACCTTCACGTCGTTAAACATTAATGAGTGGGTGTCTGAGCCTCTAATTCCTAATTTGTTTTCTTTAGGGCCTATTTCAAATCCATCGGCTCCCTTTTCAATGATCAAGGCGTTGATGCCTTTATGTCCCTTGTCAATATCTGTTTGACATATCACAATATAAACACTCGCGGTGCCACCATTAGTAATCCAGTTTTTTGTGCCATTTACCAGATAATGATCTCCTTTATCAATCGCAGTGGTTTTTTGCGAAGTGGCATCACTTCCAGCTTCAGGTTCGCTCAAACAAAAGGCTCCAATGATTTCGCCAGTGGCCAATGGTGTGAGGTACTTTTGTTTTTGCTCCTCAGTTCCGAAGGTTTCTATCCCCCAGCATACCAATGAATTGTTCACAGACATCACTACAGATGCAGAGGCATCGACTTTTGAAATTTCTTCCATAGCCAAGACATAAGAAACGGTGTCCATACCGCCGCCGCCGTATGCAGGGTCGGTCATCATGCCAAGAAAACCCAGCTCTCCCATTTTTTTTATTTGTGCTGTAGGGAACTGTTGTTTTTCATCTCTTTCAATAACGCCCGGTAATAATTCCGTTTTGGCAAAATCACGTGCCGCATCGCGAATCATGATCTGTTCTTCTGTAAGGGTAAAATCCATGAATAAAAATGAGTTTATTAATTGTAAATTGAATTGCTCAAAGATAGGCAAATTCTCAAAATGTATTTGTAATTTTACCGAATATGAAGAATAAAAAATGGTTTGTAATTGGATTGATGAGCGGAACCTCTTTAGATGGGCTTGATTTAGTATATGTTAAAATTGAGCTAAATAAGGGGTATCATTTTGAAATATTAGAAACAGAAGCTTTAAATTATTCCGATATATGGAAAAATAAGTTAAAGGACGCTTTTGGTTTTTCAGGAGAAAAATTGTGCTTTCTGGATGCTGAGTACGGAAAATTTCTGGGAAATAGAGTGCTCGATTTTATGGATAAAAAAGGCATAGAAAAAGTTGATTTTATCGCTTCTCATGGCCATACGATTTTTCATGATCCGAAGAGGGGATATACCTTGCAGATTGGAAATGGAGCACAGCTGGCAGCTACTGTTAAAAGAAAGGTTATCTGTGATTTTAGAACCCAGGATGTGGCTTTAGGAGGGCAGGGTGCGCCGCTGGTTCCTATAGGAGATCAGTTGTTGTTTTCTCAGTACGATTTTTGTCTGAATCTTGGCGGTTTCGCGAATATCTCTTATGAAAATAATATCCAGAGAATCGCCTATGACATCTGTCCTGTCAATATTGTATTAAATCATTTTACACGATTGCAAGGAATAGAGTATGACGATGCAGGGAGAATGGCTTCAAAGGGTAAGGTCAATAAGAGTCTGTTGAAAGAAATGAACGACCTTGAGTATTACAAAGAAGCGGCACCTAAGTCCTTGGGCTATGAATTTGTAGTTGACATACAGTTACCCCTAATTGAAAAGTATACTTTATCATTGAATGATCTTTTAGCCACCTGTGTAGAGCACAGTGCCATACAAATAGCTGCGGTTGTTAACACAATTGAGCTGATGGAGAAAGGCGAGCACTTTAGTATGCTTGTTACCGGAGGAGGTGCTTATAACGATTACCTGATTTCACGTATTAAAGCCTTGAGTAAGGTAGAGGTCATTGTTCCTGCCAGAGAAATCATCGAATTTAAAGAGGCACTTATTTTTGCCTTGCTGGGGGTATTGCGAGATCAGGAAGAAGTGAATTGTCTGAGGACAGTGACCGGAGCCAGTCATGATCACAGTGGAGGTCAGATTTTTAATTATAAACGAAACATTCTGGAGTTATGAAAGAACTATTAAAAAAATACGAAAACAAAGCACCTGAAATAGTGTTTCACTGGAGAGACCGGGAAACAGAAGCTGAAGGCTGGACCGTAATTAATTCCTTGCGAGGTGGTGCAGCTGGTGGAGGAACCAGAATGCGTAAAGGATTGGATATGAACGAGGTATTGTCTTTGGCTAAAACCATGGAAGTGAAATTTACCGTCTCAGGACCCAATATAGGTGGTGCAAAATCAGGGATTAATTTTGATCCCAATGATCCTCGAAAGCGAGGAGTTTTGGAAAGATGGTATAAGGCTGTGACTCCTTTGTTAAAGCATTATTATGGTACTGGAGGAGACTTAAATGTAGATGAGATTCACGATGTGATTCCCTTGACCGAAAATTCAGGGGTATGGCATCCTCAAGAAGGTGTATTCAACGGTCACTTTAAGCCAACAGAAGCAGAAAAAATAAATAGAATCGGTCAGTTGCGGCATGGGGTTATCAAGGTGATAGAAGACCAGCATTATTCACCGGATTTATCTAAAAAGTATACCATTGCTGATATGTTGACTGGTTTTGGTGTGGCCAAGGCTGTCAAGCATTATTATGATATTTACGGAGGAGATATAAAGGGGAAGAGAGCCATCGTGCAAGGTTTTGGAAATGTGGGTTCGGCTGCAGCCTATTACCTGACTCAACTGGGTGCTCAGGTGGTTGGAATCATCGATAGAGTAGGTGGTGTCATTAATGAAGACGGTTATGATATGGATGAGATTCGGATGATGTTCTTAAATAAGCGTGGGAATATGCTTGTAGCTGAAGACATGATGCCTTTTGATGAGATCAATGAGAAAATATGGTCGGTCCCTGCTGAAATTTTTATTCCTGCGGCGGCCTCAAGACTAGTTACAAAGCGTCAGGTTGAAGAGATGATTGGAGCTGGACTCCAAGTGATTTCTCCGGGAGCGAATGTTCCCTTTGCAGATCAGGAGATCTTTTTTGGATCCATCATGGAGTTTACAGATCAGCAAGTGAGTTTACTGCCTGATTTTATATCCAATTGCGGAATTGCGCGATTGTTTGCCTATTTGATGGAGAGTAAGGTTGACCTGCCCATGAGTGATCATTCTATTTTTGAAGACACATCAAACACCATCAGGCAGGCGCTGGAAAAGACCCATCATTTACATCCTTATGATACAAATATTTGTAAGACAGCTTTTGAAATTGCCCTACAGCAACTGATTTAGAAATAAATTGAACTTCAAATCGCTATCGTTGAATCCTTATGCTTCATATCCATTGTCTTAGGAGATTTTCAGAATCTTTCTTAAATTTTAATTCTTGTGGAATATGATAAATTATTATATTTAGCACTTAAAATTGAAATAAATGGAATCACTGGTCATAATCGTTTTCGTATTAGGATATCTCGCAATTACCTTAGAACATAATTTAAAAATAGATAAACTGATACCGGCGCTTGGGATGATGGCTGTGAGTTGGGCGCTTATTTCTTTAGGTCATCTAGAGGTATTCGAAGTAAATACTGAATTGTTGCGACTTGAACCAAGTCATTTAGATGAGATACTACTGCATCATTTAGGTAAGACCGCTGAAATTTTGATTTTCCTTATCGGAGCCATGACAATCGTAGAGATCATTGATTATTTTAATGGCTTTGCGGCGATAAAAGCGTTTGTCAGAACAAATTCGAAAGTTAAATTGCTGTGGATTTTTTCAATTTTAGCATTTATCTTATCAGCAATTATAGATAATTTAACAGCTACCATCGTCTTAATAACCATCTTGCGTAAGATCATTCTTAAAAAAGAAGACAGATTGTGGTTTGCAGGTTTGATCATTGTGGCTGCAAATGCAGGTGGGGCCTGGTCTCCAATTGGGGATGTTACCACTACCATGCTTTGGATAGGAGATAAAGTGACTACTGTTAATCTAATTAAATACTTATTCATTCCATCCTTGCTATGCATGGCTATCCCGGCATTAATTGCTTCAAGGTTGCCGGCTTTTAAAGGGAATATAGAACCTGTGGAAGAGACCGAAGAGGAAAAAGTTGATGAGTATTCCAAGATCATGCTATATCTTGGATTAAGTGCTATTGTTTTTGTACCAATTTTTAAAACAGTAACTCATTTACCTCCTTATGTTGGAATGATGTTGTCTTTGGCAGTCGTTGCTATTTTTGCAGAAATTTATTCTAATGCTAGAATTTCGTTGACCAGTGTAGATACTGATTCAGATGAGGCTGGTCACCATAGTCCTGTGCATAGTGCCTTATCTGGGATTGAGCTTCCAAGCATCTTGTTCTTCCTGGGTATTTTAATGGCTGTTGCGGCTCTGGAATCTTTAGGGATCTTATTCAATTTTGCCAATGCAATGAATGAGACGGTACCTATGTTGGGTACCGAGCCGAAAATTGATGGATATAACGTGTCAGATTTAGTTGTCATGCTGATGGGAGTGGCTTCGGCTATTATAGATAATGTACCCTTAGTAGCAGCAAGTATTGGTATGTTTTCTGACCCTGTAGATAGCCCTTTATGGCATTTTATTGCTTTTGCTGCCGGAACTGGTGGTAGCATGTTGATTATTGGATCGGCCGCAGGTGTGGTTGCTATGGGAATGGAAAAGATCAATTTTTTCTGGTATTTAAAGAAAATTTCCTGGTTGGCATTCATCGGTTTTTTGGTTGGTTCTGTATCTTTTATGTTCCTGCGATCCTTTATATAAAATTTTAAGGAAACTTTCACATTTCTGATGCAATTTAGCTAGGTTTGTATCGTTACGATTTAATACTCATTAATTCAGGAATATGTCATTATTTTTACTTCAGGATCCCGAAACTACGCCTGAAAACCTTGAAGAAGTTGTCTCCGAAGAAAAGACCTTGTCAATTTTTAATCTGATCATGGAAGGTGGATTGGGTGGCCAGATCATTATCGCCATTCTTTTTGTCCTTTTACTGATAGGTTTATATATTTATTTTGAACGGTTTTTAGCGATCAAAGCAGCTACCAGAATCGATAAAAATTATATGAATCAGATCAGGGATAATATTCAAAGCGGTAATGTTGAGGCGGCGAAGATCCTTAGTCAAAACAATAGATCTCCTGTAGCAAGATTGATTGAAAAAGGGATTTCACGTATTGGAAAACCCTTAGATGATATCAATACTGCCATAGAAAACGCAGGTAAGCTCGAAGTGTATAAACTAGAAAGAAATGTAAGTGTTTTAGCCACTATTGCCGGTGCAGCCCCCATGATCGGTTTCCTGGGAACTGTAATTGGAATGATCGTGGCCATTCATGAAATAGCTAATTCTGGTGGACAGATTGATATTAAAATGTTAAGTGATGGTCTGTATACCGCTATGACAACTACTGTTGCGGGTTTAATCGTGGGTATTATCACCTATATTGCGTATAATCATTTGATTGTTAGAACGAATAAAGTGGTCTACCAAATGGAAGCAAATTCGCTGGAGTTTCTCGACCTTTTAAACGAACCGGTTTAATTAACTTCAAGCCTAATGAACATAAGAGGAAGAAATAAGATCAATCCAAATTTCAATATGTCGTCAATGACGGATATTGTGTTTTTATTGTTGATATTTTTTATGTTGACTTCTACCTTGGTCACTGTGAATGCACTAGACATTATCCTGCCAAAAGCGCAGGGGAAAACGGAGAATAACAAATCAACAGCTGTAAGTATTACGAAAAAGCTTGATTATTATATCGATAAAAAAAAGGTGAAAGAGGGCGAGGTAGAACAATATTTACTAGATAGGTTGCAAGAAAGTGAACAACCGACCATTGTTTTAAGAGCAGAAGAAGGGGTGCCTATTGAAAAGGCTGTTAAAGTTCTTGACATAGCCAACCGAAACAAAATAAAGGTAGTGCTCGCCGTAAGACCCAAATAGACCAACATGGCTCTTTTAGATACGTCACATAAACGAAAATCTGCTGTAATGACTTCGATTGTTGCAGTTATTTTGCTGTTATTGATGTTTGTATTTGGCTTGACTTATTTTGATCCGCCTAAAGAATATGGTATTGCCGTGAATTTTGGAACCTCAGATGTGGGAAGTGGAAACAGACAGCCTACAGAGGCCTTAAAGCCGGCGGCTGAAGCAGCCTCGGAAATTGAGCCTGAGGAGCAAGCAGTTGAAGAGGTGCAAGAGGAGGTGATGGAAGCATCGACAGAACCGCAAGCTGCTCCAGAAGAAGTAGCGGAAGAGGTGATCACCCAGAATAATGACGAGGCCATCGCGATAAAAAAAAGAGAGGAAGAACGTCAGCGGGAAATTGAAGAGGCTGAGAGAGAGGCCAAACGAGAGGCTGATGCCAAACGAAAGGCAGAGGCAGAAAGAAAAGCTGCCGCAGAGAGAAAGGCTGCTGCTGAGAGAGAAGCTGAAGCCAAACGTCAGGCAGAAATTGAACGTAAAAGAAAAGAACAGGAAGCGAAAAGAAGAAATGCGGATGCCATTATGGGAGGTTTTAGCGACAGTAATGGCAAGGCTGAAGGTGGAGAAGGAAATGATCAGCAGGCTGGCGACAAAGGGAAGCCTACCGGTGATCCGAATGCCAGCGGCTACTATGGTATAGGTGGAGATGGAAGCGGAGGTAACTACCGTTTGAGCAACAGAAATGCCTTAAACAAGCCTAAACCAGATTATCCCTGTAATGAAGAAGGTAGGGTTGTTGTCACCATTAGCGTAGATCAAACAGGAAAAGTCATATCAGCAGTTCCCGGAGCCAAAGGAACCACGAATTCGGCCTCATGTTTGCTAACAGAAGCCAAAGAAGCGGCTTTAAAAACTAAATTCAACCCTGATAATAAGGCCCCTGTCAAACAAGTGGGTGCGATTATTTACAATTTCTCCTTATCTGATTAAATTTGAATTACCAGGAAACTTTAGAATGGATGTTTTCACGACTGCCCATGTATCAAAGGCAGGGTAGTGCGGCTTTTAAGAAGGACCTTACGAACATTCGGGCTTTTTGTGAAAGACTTGAAAATCCACAGCAAAAGTTTCAAAGTATCCATGTAGCGGGAACCAATGGGAAAGGTTCTACGAGCCATATGATTTCTTCTGTTTTGCAAGAGGCGGGCTATAAGGTTGGCTTATATACTTCTCCTCACCTTAAAGACTTTAGAGAAAGAATACGAGTGAATGGCAAGGAAATGGAACAGGCTGTTGTTGTTGATTTTATAGCACGTGAAAAGGATTTTTTAGAACAACAGGGGCTGTCGTTTTTTGAGCTGACTGTTGGAATGGCTTTTGATTATTTTGCTGCTTGCCATGTAGATATCGCTGTTATAGAAGTAGGGCTTGGAGGTAGACTGGATTCAACAAACGTGATTCAACCTCTGGTCTCTGTGATTACCAACATCGGTTTAGATCATACACAGTTTTTGGGAGATACCTTGCCTGAAATAGCCTTTGAAAAAGCGGGAATCATAAAAGAAGGTGTCCCTGTTATCATTGGTGAATATCAGGCTGAAGTAATGCCTGTTTTTGAACAAATTGCCTCTGAACGAAATGCACCTTTATCACTGGCAGAAAAGGCAGTTTCAGGAAGTCTGGCTACAGATCTATTAGGTAAGTACCAATTGAGAAATGCCAAAACAGCAGTGCAGGTTTTTAAGGTTCTCAATTCAAATACATTGAAGATAAGCCCTGAAAATATCAGTGCCGGACTGATGCATGTTGCAGTCAATACGGGCTTAAAAGGACGTTGGCAAGTACTGCAGGAGAGGCCCAAAGTGATCTGTGATACGGCGCATAATGCAGAAGGTTTGAAAATGGTCATGGATCAATTGCTCAAGGAGGATTTTTCAAAACTACATTTTGTTTTGGGTGTGGTCAATGATAAAGACTTACAAAATATCCTGGCATTACTACCTAAATTAGCGACGTATTATTTCTGTAAACCAGCGATCCCCAGAGGGCTGGATGCTGGAAATCTGCAAAGAGAAGCTGAACGTCAGAATTTAAAAGGAAATACGTATTCATCTGTTATGGATGCCTATCAGGCTGCGCTAAAAAATGCACAAATTGATGATTTGGTATATGTCGGCGGCAGTACTTTTGTTGTAGCTGAATTAGAATTATAGTTTTTGGTCAAAAACGCGTAAATTTGTTTTTCATTTTTTTAATACATTCTTATGAAACATACATTGAGCATTTTTGCGTTTGTTCTGTTGCTGCTTGTTAATCACAATGAGGTAAATGCACAAGATACTGAAGTTGCTGATAGGCCCATTTTTATTACGATAACAACTTTGCAAGGGGCCGATGGTTTTGATTTTGAAGAGTGGCTGGCTATTGAAGAGGAGTATTTTGAAAAAGTAACCTCCAAGATCGACCTGTTAACTTCGCATGAAGTGCTCATGAGCTATTTCGCTCCGCAATTTGGTGAGATCAAGGTGATTAATGTGATCAATTCATGGGAAGATATCGTCAAGGTAAATGAAAGAAGAAAAGAATTGATAGAAGCGGCCTGGCCAGATGAAGAGGAGAGAGCGGCGTTTTTTGAAAAGCAGAACAGCTTTTATAAAAGTAAGCATAGCGATGAAATCTTTTTGACTGCAGATAATGCGAAAGACCTTGATAAGTTGCCAGGTCAGAACGTGCCCTATGTATTTATGATCAAAACAAATATACTGTCTGATACAGAAGATGAGGATTCATACGAGAATTATAATAGGTATGTAAAAGAGGTGATCGATCATAATTCAAAAATTCAGGCCTATTATCCGTTTAGTCATTTTTGGGGAGATGACAGTCGGGAATTTATGGAAATGTTTGTGTTAGATTCGTTTTCAGATGCCGAATTATCTCAGTATGAGGCGAATTCACTTCTCTCAGATATGTTTCCTGATGAAGCCGCCAGAAAAGAATTTTTAGCTTCAATTTTTAGCGCTATAGAAAGTCAAAGTACTTCTTTTTACAGAAATATTCCGTCCTTGACAAAGTAAGACGATTTAATCTAAAAATTATAGAAGAAATGTTTGCCAGTATAAAAAACTAAATTATATTTGCATCCGCTTAGGGCAATTAGCTCAGTTGGTTCAGAGCACCTCGTTTACACCGAGGGGGTCGGGGGTTCGAATCCCTCATTGCCCACATCAATCAGAATCCCGATAAATGAAGATTTATCGGGATTTTTTGTTTTGCGTCATATTTGAGCTTGCTCAACATATGTTAGCAAAACAAAAAATCTATCAATGTGCTTCAGCACATAGGGATTTTATTTGCAGCAGAGGTCTTGTTAGGGATCACGGAGTAATCCCGCTTTGAATTTCGAATGTAGAATGTCAAACATGGAATGTAGAAGTGCTTAGTTCTCAACAAAATTTTGCTCTTGAATGGTCGCATGATGAAACAAGATTGCTTCTTCTTCTGTTTTTGGATTGAGCAAGGCAGAGGAATTTACAGTGCCTGACTTAAGGTTAATGACCAGCGATACTAAAGACGTTCTGGAACTTTCAAACCAATGAACAAAGTAAATCTTTTTATCAATTTTTTTTGCTTCATAAGGGAAGTCCTTGCCAACAGTTCCCTTAAAAGCCCCTTCGATCCATTCATAGGATACCATC
>CAYQPI010000261.1:0-3643 GCA_964419405.1 uncultured Flavobacteriaceae bacterium | reverse complement strand
CCTCGCACGCCATTTATAGGCCAGGTAAGTCGCATTTAAATTGGTAGTGATCTGTCTAAAGTCATTTGCCTTGGTCACTGTAATTCCCAGATCCATATCAACAGTTAGGCGTGATAAAAAAGTTCCTCCTATGGGTTCTATGAAAACAATATCATCCAATTCAAATTCCCGCTGTACTCCATCGACATCAATTGAAACGATTTTTTCTTTTCCTTTTACACTTGAAATTTTACTCGTAAACCGATCTCCGTCTGTTACCGAAATGATAAAGCGTTGATGACTGGTGATTTCTGATACTTCACCCCATTTAATTTTAAAATCAGAATCATCATACGAAGTACTAAATGTAAGGATGCTACGATCCATTTTCTCTATAGATCCAACAAGTACATCATTATTAGAAAGCTTTAGCGTATCCTTTTGAGCAAGCATTGAAGTGCTTATAAAGATCAAACAAATAATAAGTAATCTTAATTTCATTCTTCTGGGGATTTTAAACAAATATAAAAAAACAACTTTTATCAAATCTCATCAAAATTGATTTTTTTATGGACAAAATAAAAGTATGTTCTGCCTCTGAAAGAAGTCATCAAATGACTAATTCTAACTAATATTTGCCCATAAAGACTTGTTTTTCAGAATAGAGTCAAAGGTTCTCCAAACATGAGTATAGGCCGGGTCTGTATGACCCAAATTTGAATAAGCCACTTCACGCGCTGCTTTTCTTGCCTTATAAAGAAGCTCTGAATCGTTTACAATATCTGCAATTTTTAGATTTAATACTCCACTCTGTTGGGTGCCCATTAAATCTCCTGGGCCTCTCAGTTTAAGGTCCACTTCAGCAATTTTAAATCCATCATTTGTTGCTACCATGGTTTGCAGTCGCGTTTTTGCTTCCTTGCTTAGCTTTTGACCAGACATCAGTATACAATAACTTTGATCGGCTCCTCTTCCTACCCTACCTCTAAGTTGATGTAATTGTGACAAACCAAAACGTTCTGAACTTTCAATGACCATTACACTGGCATTTGGCACATTGACTCCCACCTCAATGACCGTTGTAGCCACCATGATATGAGTTTCTCCTTTTACAAAGCGCTGCATCTCGTATTCCTTATCTGCAGATTTCATTTTCCCATGTACGATACTAATTCTATACTCTGGTAAGGGAAACTCTCTGCTAATGCTTTCATATCCATCCATCAGGTCTTTGTAGTCTAATTGTTCCGACTCCTGAATCAAAGGATAAACTATATAGACTTGTCTACCCTTCAGAATTTCGTCTTTTAGAAATTTAAATACTGCCAGACGATTGTTGTCGTATCGATGAATCGTCTTAATCATTTTTCTGCCCGGAGGCAATTCATCAATGACTGAAATATCCAGATCTCCATAAACACTCATTGCCAGAGTTCTAGGAATAGGGGTTGCCGTCATGACCAAAATATGTGGAGGCAAATCATTTTTCATCCACATTTTTGCTCTCTGAGCTACTCCAAAACGATGCTGTTCATCAATAATGGCCAAACCAAGATTGTTAAAAATAACCTTGTCTTCAAAAAGCGCATGTGTGCCAATAATAATGTGCAGACTTCCGTTTTCAAGTTCCTCATGAATAACACGTCTCTGTGCTGCTGTGGAAGAACCAGTTAACAACCTTACGTTGATTCCTAAAGGCAAAAGCAATTCTTCAATGGCCTTAAAATGCTGTGACGAAAGTATTTCAGTTGGTGCAATTAAAGCTGATTGAAATCCGTTGTCAATTGCAATAAGCATCGTTAAAACAGCCACAATTGTCTTACCAGAACCTACATCACCTTGCAACAATCGATTCATTTGTGCCCCAGTATTAAGGTCCTTACGAATCTCTTTTAAAACCATTTTCTGGGCATTGGTCAATTCAAATGGCAAATGATTCTTATAAAAACCATGAAAGTAATCCCCCACCTTTTCAAAAACATAGCCTTTGTTTTTAGTTTTATTCGTTAAATTTTTTACAATTAATTGTAATTGAATAAAAAACAACTCTTCAAATTTAAGCCTATACCTCGCCTTGGTCAGCTGCTCCTGACTTTGAGGAAAATGAATATTAAACATGGCTTCATTCTTTGAAACCAACTGTTGTTCATCTAGTATTTTTTGAGATAAGGTTTCTCCAAATTTATCCCTGACTTCAAAGTATAATTGTTGCATCATTTTTTGCATAACACGATTATTGATACCTTTTTTAGCCAATAATTCTGTAGACCTGTAAACAGGTTGCATCGTAGTTTTAAATCCTTTCTTATAATCACTCAACAACTCCATTTCTGGATGAGGCATATTAAACACTCCGTTGAAGTGCGTTATTTTCCCGAAAATAACATAAGGAACATTTCCTTTGATAGAATCTTTAATCCATTTGGCACCACGAAACCATACCAATTCCATTTGACCTGAATCATCTGAGAATTGAGCCACCAATCTACTACCCCGCTTCTGTTTTACCGTTCGCAAGCCACTTATCTTTCCAATTAATTGAACTTCTGAACTATTGGCCTGAAGTTCCTTAATTCTATAAAACCTTGTTCTGTCAATATATCTGTTCGGAAAAAAATTAGCCAGATCACCATAGGTAAAAATACCAAGTTCCTTACCCAACACCTGAGCTCGTGAAGGCCCTACGCCTTTTAAATATGATATACTTGTTTGAAAAATAATACCCGTTCTTTTTCTTGATTACGAAAATATAAAACTTAATTCTTTTCTAGATTTTTTACATTTGATTTTTATTCAACACTTATGACCAATTCTGATATAAAGGAACTCCTTGATGAAAAGGTGTTTGAGTACAATAATCCTCGCTTTATTGAAACCGATCCGATTCAGATCCCGCATCAGTTTCATCAAAAAGAAGATATTGAGATTGCAGCCTTCCTCACTGCTGTCATTTCATGGGGCAACAGAAAAATGATTATAAAAAATGCCCAAAGAATGGTTGATATTATGGGGAATTCACCTTTTGATTATATCATGAATTCAACCCTGAGCGAGCAGGAAAATTTTGTGCACAGAACTTTTAACAGCACTGACCTACATTATTTTATGCGTGCACTTCGTCACATCTACACAAATCATGGAGGATTAGAAGAAGTTTTTAAAAAGCATGCTGTTTCTGGTGATGTACAAAACAGCATTCATCACTTTAAAAAGCTGTTTTTTGAGATCGAACACCCTAAAAGAACCCAAAAACATATCTCTGATCCCCAAAAAGGCTCAGCAGCAAAAAGAATCAATATGTTTTTACGATGGATGGTCAGATCTGATACTGCCGGGGTTGATTTTGGAATTTGGAAAAAACTATCTCCCTCTATGCTATCATGTCCATTAGACGTGCATTCAGGGAATGTTGCTCGCAAACTTGGCTTGTTAAAACGGAAACAAAATGATGCCAAAGCCCTGCATGAACTTGATCTTAGTTTGCGAAAAATGGACCCTGCAGATCCGGTAAAATACGATTTTGCACTTTTTGGAATGGGTGTATTCGAAAAGTTCTAACTGACTATTGACCTAAGCAGCCTATTTTAGTCTTTATTGTTGGATGCAGTCACAAACTGACATTTATTTAACTACCTTTGCGGCCTAAAATTCAAATACTGATGCG
>CAYQPI010000260.1:0-2904 GCA_964419405.1 uncultured Flavobacteriaceae bacterium | reverse complement strand
AGAGAACCGACCGTATACTCTGCACTTGCTGACGCTTCCCTGAATTTTTCAGTGCGCATGACAACAAATTTCGTCTTAGGTTCTTCTTTGAACATCTTTTTAAGCTGAGGACGCATTCTTTTATGAATACGATTAAACCCACTAATAACCTGTTCAGGCTTGGTATAAGGCATCAATTCTTCTGTATTTCTTACATGCTCAAAGAATTCAATCAAACTACCTTCAAATTTCAGGCTGTCTTTAATTTTATTCATTTCTGATGAAATCCTGGCTACTTCATCTAAGCCAATTTGATGAATTTCCTCAGCACTTAGTGTCGTAGTTGTATACTTTTTGATGGCTACCTTATAGTAATCCCTGCCATTTGGCAGTGCATCAATACCGCTTGAATTCCTTCCTTCATTCAAGTATTCAGTACTCACATAGTCATGCAGGCGGGTAAACGCAGGAATTAACTTCTCACGAAGCATGATTACATAGTCACTAGTTAATTGTTCTTTCTCTTCTTTAGAAAAGGATTCCGGAAAATTCTTTACCGGACTGTAAAACAAATGATCTTCCACATTTGTAATGCACATGGCCTGCAACTGGGGTACCACTTTAATAATGAGTGAGCTGGGTAAAACAAATCTCAGACTTGCGCCTTCTTTCATCCTGGTTTGAGCTGCATCTAACCAACCGGCAAAACCATCCAATCTCTTTAGCCAATTTTGATAATCTTCTACCGTTTTAAATGGTTGAGCCCCATGACCGCTTGCAAACTGCCCCATGACAAAGTTTCTTGACCACATCTGATCCAAAGGGAACAACTCGCTCCTGAATTTTAAACTTTCAAGTTGAATATCACATTCCCACAGTAAGATGGCCTTACTAATGGTGTCTGTAGGCTTCAAAAACTGATTATCAATCAATAGCGCTTGGCTTTTAAACTTTTTGTAAAAAGCAATGCTGCTGTCTTTATATGATTTCGACAAATATTCCGGGAATTCAGCATCAAATCGATGATCTCCTATTGAAGTGGCAGTCAAAGGGTCTAATGCCATCGTACCATCATAAAAGTCTTCTAACAATTGAGCCAATTCATTCTGAACTTCTATAGGATCAACTGGAGCTTGTGTTGGTTTTTCCGTTTCGCATCCAGCGCAAAATAGGCATGCCACAAAAAGCCCAAATAAAAAATTTCTCATATCAATCGTTTACAAAAGCTTAAATATAAAAAAAATGAAGCAGTATTAATAATGAGCCTGGTCAATCCTGACCATTTGCATCAACATCAATCACCATAAGGCCACTTGTATAGCTATAAGTACATTTTATTAATACCTGGCTGATTTCCCATTAGGAGAGGATTTTGCGATAAAATCCCGAATATCCTGATTGGCCGTTTCAAGATCCTCCTTACGCAAATACATCATATGACCAGATCGATATCCTTTGAAACTCATTCTATTTTGAAGCTTCCCACTCGGATCCAATTGCCACATGGTATACTTGGCATTAAAATAGGTCGTAGCTCCATCGTAGTATCCTGATTGAAACAAGACGTTTAGATAAGGATTGGCCGCCATGGCCTCTCTGAGTTGTTCTCTTGTCTTGTTATTTCTTCTATCCCAGGGATGCACATCTCCAAACATATTATACTTGATATCCGTTTTAAAATTCAGATGGTTCCTCATATAATAGTTTATAGCGGGTGTGAACGAATGCAGCCAGGAAGTCAATTCTGCACTGTAATCAGGACCAGTACCTGCCAGTGTTCTATCGATTCCTAAATATCTTGAATCCAGTCTTCCAATCGTATGCCCAGAAGCATCTCTTAAAAGTTCTTTCCAGAAAAATTGGGTTGGAACGTCCAGGTTATGCTCTAAAATTGATTTGACAGATAAGCCTGAATAATAAGACATTTTTTCAGCTACGAGTTTCTTTTCTTCCAGACTTAAAGCCCCTCCTTTAGCGATAGCAGGCATGAGCTCATCAAGGGCATAGGATTCTGATTCGGGCAAAACATCAAGCAGATCTTGGCTCTGAAGAGCCTCAGGCAGCATTTGATGATACCAGGCTGCAGCTGTGAAATAGGGTAAATTTAAGGCTGATGAAATAGCAGGATCAGATTCAAAATAATTATAATCAGCCGGAGAAACCAAAATCACCCCATTTAAATACATCCATTGCTTTTCCTGTAATTCTAAGGCCAATCCAGACACCCTGGTTCCACCGTAACTCTCGCCTATCAAATATTTTGGAGACAACCACCTGTTTTGCCTGTTAACAAATGTATTCAGCCATGAAGCCAGGTATTTTATATCGGCATTAATGCCAAAAAAGGTTTCTTTCTTCACTTCTTCACCAGACATTGGAATGGTCCGTGAATAACCCGTATTTACCGGATTGACATAAACGATATCTGCAACATCTAAGATGGAATGTTCATTATCATGCACGCCATAGGGCTGCCTGGGATAGCCTTCTTCGTCAATATTAAGAACCTTAGGTCCGGTATAGGCCACATGCATCCATACAGAGGCCGATCCAGGACCTCCGTTAAATGAAATGACAAGGGGTCGTTTGGCCAGATCTCCGGCATTCGTTCTTTTATAATAGGTATAATGCAGCGTGGCAATTGCTTTTCCTTCAGCATCCCAAACAGGTTGTGTACCCGAGGTTGCTGTATAACTTATTTTTTGCCCTTTAATGCTTGTATCATGGCTTGTGACAACCATAGTGTCGGCAGCGATGAAATTATCCTGACCAAGAACAAGGCCATTGACCAGCATAAAAAAAACGATTAAAACTCTAAATTTTAATGTATACATTGTTTAAACTATTATGTGGATTAACAAATTATTCAGGATACTCAATTCGAAGATGATAAATATTGTTCAGCTTCTTTTTAATCACCTTTTT
>CAYQPI010000259.1:0-14259 GCA_964419405.1 uncultured Flavobacteriaceae bacterium | reverse complement strand
ATAGCATCTGGAGAGATTTACGGCAAAGGACCAGGAAAAAGCGTTCAAAAGAATTTTCTTCCACAGTCGTCATCAGATTTTATCTATGCGATCATTGGAGAGGAATTTGGTTTGATAGGAGCGATTTTGATCATCGTATTTTTCCTTGGGCTCCTGTTTAGAATTGTCATCATAGCGACCAAGTCGGTAACAATTTTTGGAACCCTGCTCTGTTTGGGAGTTGGTTTGCCTATTATTTTTCAGGCCATGATCAATATGGGCGTTGCGGTTGGTTTGTTTCCTGTTACAGGACAGCCCCTGCCCTTGATAAGTACAGGAGGAACATCAATTTGGATGACTTGTTTTGCCATAGGAATTGTTTTAAGTGTGAGTGCATCAGACAGCGTAGAACCTGTCAAGGCAAAGAAAGAAGTTATGGATAACCCTTTAGATATTTTGCATGAAGCCATCGGTTAACATACTATTAAGTGGAGGAGGAACAGGAGGTCATATCTATCCTGCCATCGCAATAGCGAATGAATTGAAGGTGAGAAATCCTCAAGCGTCTTTTCTGTTTATTGGGGCAGAAGGAAGAATGGAAATGGAAAAGGTGCCGCAATCAGGTTATGATATAAAAGGATTGAATATTACTGGCCTGCAAAGAAGTTTGACCTTAAAAAATCTGAGCTTTCCGTTCAAATTGATGTCGAGTTTGATCAAAGCCAATAAGATCATAAGAAAGTTTAAGCCCGATGTAGTCATCGGTACTGGAGGATTTGCCTCAGGGCCTACATTGTATATGGCTAATAGAAAGAATATTCCGAGTATTATTCAGGAACAGAATTCATATCCGGGAATTACAAATAAAATACTGTCTGGAAACGTACAGAAAATATGTGTCGCTTATGATGGTTTAGAACGATTTTTTCCATCAGAAAAACTGATCAAAACAGGAAATCCCGTTAGGCAAGACCTCTTGCATATTGCAGAAAAAAGGGAAGAGGCTCTTGCTTATTTCGGTTTGAATAAAGATAAAAAAACATTAGTTGTTTTAGGGGGAAGTCTGGGTGCCAGAGCCATCAATCATGCCTTAGAAAAGCATATACAAACAATTCTGAAAAATGATATTCAGGTGATCTGGCAGTCAGGCAAACTATACTATGAGGAGTATAAAGGGTATAGTGATATGGACGGCGTACAGGTAAAAGAGTTTATTCAGAGAATGGACCTCTTATACGCTGCCTCGGATTTTTTGATCAGCAGGGCAGGTGCCGGATCGATCTCTGAACTCTGTATTGTCGGAAAACCAGTGATTTTTATTCCATCCCCTAACGTTGCCGAAGACCATCAAACAAAAAATGCCCGATCGGTCACTGACAAGGATGCAGCATTGCTATTGACTGAAGAGAATATCAATGAATTACCAATGATGGTGGAACAGCTGGTCAAAGACCAAAAGCTTCAGACCTCATTGAGCAAGAATATAAAAAAACTAGCCCTTCCGGATGCTACAAAGCTGATTGTGGATGAGGTTGAAAAAATATTAAAATAGAATTATGTGCTAAATACTTTGCTAACTATGGCAACCTTCTTGAATAGTGAGGGGATTATTTAAAAGGTTGTCATAGTTTTTAAAAATCAGAAAGAATGAATAAATATAAAACAGTCATAAAATTTACATTGCTCACGGTGGTGATTGTCTTTTTGTATGGATTCGCCGCACATAGAAATTCATTAAAATCAAATACCGATGTTCAAGTGGTGTTCGAAAATGGGGATAACCTATTTGTTAGCTATGAAACAGTTAATAAGTTGTTAATACAAAATTTGGAAGCCTATAAAAATCAATCGAAAGAAAATATAAATTTGAATAATTTAGAAGGATTTTTGAAGCGTAACGAAATGATTGAAAACGCTGAGATTTTTCTAACATTAAGTGGGGGATTAGGGGCAATAATTACACAAAGAACACCTGTTTTAAGAGTAACAAATGATTCGGAAACCTATTATTATGATAAGTTAGGTACTAAAATGCCATTATCTGATAATTATTCTGCAAGGGTTCCTATAACCACTGATACAATTTCTGGAAAAGGTAATGCTGACATCATAAGCTTGTCAAATACCATAAGGAATGATGATTTCTTACAAAAACAGATTATTGGAATTAAGCTAATTGAAGGAGAACATACTGATCAGTTTGAATTAAAAACCAGAGTAGGTGATCAAAAAATAATATTCGGAGATTTATCCCGAGCAGAAGAAAAAATTGCGAAGCTAAAAGTATTTTATCAAAGAATAATGTTGGATAGTACCATAACAGACTATAAAACGATAAACTTAAAATTTTACAATCAAATAGTTTGTGAAAAATAAATCTTATGGACAATAACAATATAGCAGTGGGATTAGATATCGGAACAACGAAAATTGTTGCGATGGTCGGAAGGCAAGATGCTTATGGAAAGATTGAGGTCTTGGGAACTGGAAAAGCCAAGAGTTTAGGAGTTCATAGAGGGGTTGTAAATAATATAACTCAGACCATACAATCAATTCAACAATCTGTTGACGAGGCAGAAAGTGCTTCAGGTGAAAAAATTGGAACAGTGGTAGTTGGTATTGCTGGCCAGCATATTAGAAGTTTGCATCACAGTGACTATATCACGCGAGCGAATTCAGATAAGGTCATTGATGAGAATGATATTGAAAGATTGATCAATCAGGTATACAAACTGGTCATGCTGCCAGGCGAAGAAATCATCCATGTATTGCCTCAAGATTTCAAAGTTGACGGGCAGGCTGAGATAAAAACACCAATTGGTATGTACGGAGGACGTCTTGAAGCCAACTTTCATGTGGTTGTGGGCCAGGTTTCTTCTATCAGAAATATTGGGCGATGCATTAAAAGTGCGGGCCTTGAATTAGGAAATATTACACTCGAACCTTTGGCCTCTGCTGATGCTGTTTTGAGCCAGGAAGAGAAGGAAGCAGGAGTGGCGCTTATTGATATAGGAGGCGGAACGACAGATTTGGCCATTTTTAAAGATGGAATTATCAGACATACAGCTGTTATTTCGTTTGGAGGAAATGTCATTACTGAAGATATCAAAGAAGGTTGTTCTATCATCGAAAAACAGGCGGAACTGTTAAAGACTAAATTTGGTTCAGCCTGGCCAGGAGAGAATAAAGAAAATGAAATTGTTTCTATTCCAGGATTAAGAGGAAGAGAGCCTAAAGAAATTACCCTAAAGAATTTATCTAAAATTATTCATGCCAGAGTTGTAGAGATCGTAGAACAGGTATTTCTGGAAATTAAGAATTATGGCCACGAAGAGAGTAAGAAAAAACTGATTGCAGGTATCGTCTTAACCGGAGGTGGGGCACAATTAAAGCATATAAAACAATTGGTAGAATACATTACAGGAATGGATACGCGAATAGGATATCCTAACGAGCATTTGGCGAGCAATTCTGATAGTGAATTGTCGAGCCCGCTGTACGCAACTGTTGTGGGACTATTGATGAAAGGCTTAAAAGAAAATGAAAAGCGCAATACAACGGTACCTGAGATAGAAGAAGAAGCCTATAAAAAAGCTCCTGAAGTTGATATGGAGGAGAAAAAGACCATTTTTGAAAAATGGGGAGAAAAATTTAGAGATTTTTTAGACAACGCAGAATAACAATACAACCCGAAAAATAAAATAGTTATGAGTTTAGAATTTAGTAATATATCTTTTGATTTACCAAAAAATCAATCCAATGTTATCAAGGTTATTGGTGTAGGTGGTGGCGGAAGTAATGCTATCAACCACATGTACAACAAGGGGATAAAGGGAGTTGACTTTGTCGTTTGTAACACGGATGCACAGGCTCTGCAAAGCAGTCCTGTTCCTCATAAGATCCAATTGGGTGCGACCTTGACTGAAGGGTTAGGTGCAGGCGCAAATCCTGAAGTTGGTGAACTTTCTGCCATGGAAAGTATGGAAGATATAAAGAATATGCTGAATACTAAATCTAAAATGTTATTCATTACAGTTGGAATGGGGGGAGGTACCGGTACGGGAGCGGCTCCAGTCATTGCGAAAATTGCTCAGGATTTAGATATCTTAACCGTAGGTATAGTGACCATTCCATTTTCTTTTGAAGGAAAAATGAGAAATGAGCAAGCTCAGAAAGGTATTGAAAAACTAAGAGCTCATGTAGATTCATTGGTTGTCATTAATAATAATAAACTAAGAGAGGTATACGGTAATCTTGGGTTTAAAGCCGGTTTTTCAAAAGCAGATGAAGTATTGTCAACTGCAGCTACCGGAATTGCAGAAGTGATCACGCATCACTATACTCAGAATATTGACTTACGCGATGCTAAAACGGTATTGTCTAATAGTGGAACTGCCATTATGGGATCAGCCCAGTCATCAGGATCAAACAGAGCTCAAAATGCCATAACAAAGGCTTTAGACTCACCGCTGTTAAACGACAATAAAATTGAGGGTGCAAAGAATGTACTGCTGTTAATTGTATCAGGGACCTCTGAAGTAACCATAGATGAGATTGGTGAGATCAATGATTATATACAATCAGAAGCCAAAACCAATGTAGATATTATAATGGGGGTTGGAGAAGACGATGCCTTAGGAGATGCCATTGCTGTGACCATCATCGCTACAGGATTTAATCCTGAACAACAAACAGAAATTTCTAAGATCGAATCAAAGAAAATTGTACATAAATTATTAGAAGAAAGAGAGGCTAAAATAGTTCAGAAACCTGCTCCTGTTGTAATGCCGGCTCCGGCACCTCAGGTGACTAGGCATGTACTGCATGAAGAGGATTTTATTGAAGAAGTAAAGTCAGTGAAGCAGGAGACTGCACAACAGATGACAGAACCTGATGCAACTGAGGAGATTATCAATCAACCGGTAAGCTTCGAAGAAGTCAAGCCTTTGGATATTGAAAAGGAAGAACTGAATGATATTCAGGTAAGATATGAGCAGGTGCAACCTGTTGCTGAACAAGACTTTGAAATCACAAATATAACTCCGGCTCAAGAGGTAGAACCAGTTGTGAAGGAGGAGTCGAAAGACCAGTTCTCTTTCACCTTTGATCTGCCAATTCAAAATGTAAAAAAGGAAGAAGTAAAAGAAGTAAAGACATTGGAGAATTTCAATATTAATGATATTGAGATCGTAGGGCTTGAAGTTATAAAACCTGAACCTACACCAATACCTACTGCACCATTAAGTGAGGACACTATTCGTCATTCCTTAGAAGATGAGTTTGCAGCAGAACTGAATACCTTAAAAAGCATGTCTGAGGAAGAAAAAGTGGAAGACGAAGGTATGAATATTGAATTAAAGGTAACCAGACAGGATGTGGTTGAAAATGATGTGGTTGAAGCACTTGAGGATAAAGATGCTTCGCCAATGAACCTGACGATAGCAGAGTTGCGTAACAGAGCAGAAATCCGCAGAAAGAAAATGAAGGATTTCAATTATAAGTTTATCAATAATATGAACCAACACATAGATGACATTGAAAGCGAGCCAGCGTATAAAAGGATGGGCGTTAATCTGGACGAAGTTCCTTTGTCATCAGAAACAGATAAGAATCAATCAAGAATGACCTTAGGTACGGATGATAATGATGACATCCAATTAAGATCAAACAATTCTTTTTTGCACGATAATGTTGATTAGTTTTAGTTTTAGTTAGTGGGAAGATCCGGAGTGAAACAATGTTTTGCTCCGGATTTTTAGTTTCATGCCGATTCTTATCCCGGGTTTTGTATATGATCGGGCATAAAAAAAGCGACCCTGGGGCCGCCTTCTTTTTGAATATAATCTGGTCGATTAGTCTAAACTCACCACTTCTTCTTCAACCATTAAGGCAAAGAATTTGTTTAGGTTAGGCATAATGATGATGTTCGTTCTTCTGTTTCTTGCTCTGTTTTTATACGTAGAGTTGTCAGTTAAAGGAACATATGAACTTCTTCCAGAAGGAATTAATCTTGCAGGATCAACTTTGTATTTGTTCTGAAGAACTCTTACAATAGCAGTAGATCTTTTTACACTTAAATCCCAGTTGTCAACGATTGTTTCTGTATGTATACCCTTTGAATCTGTATGCCCTTCGATCATTACATCAATACTTGGTTCTGCTTTGATCACATCAGCTAATTTAGATAATAGATCATGTGCTTTTGAATTTACAGTATAGCTACCTGATCTGAATAATAAGCTGTCAGCTACAGAGATCATAACTACTGTCTGGTCAATGTTCACATCAATATCACCATCTTTATCAATATTGTTTTCATTGATAGACTGCTCTAAGTTATGAGCAATAGCAATATTCATAGAGTCTTTTAAGGTTTTTGCGCCTTCTAATGATTCAGGTGGTAATTTTGCTAATGTTTCCTGAAGTTTTGCCTTCATGTTTTCAGACATAACAGCAGAGTTGTCTGCCAACAAGTCCATTTTTTGGTTGTTGCTTTCAGTTAAGCTGGCATTGTCAGATTGCAAAGAATTAACCTGAGCGTTGTAAATTTCAACTCTCTTCTCAATTTTTGCCATTTTTGCTTCTAATTCTTCTTTTTCAACCGTAGTCTTTTGCAATTCTCCCCTAGTCTCCATCAAGTCTCCCTCTAATTGCACATATTTCTTTTTTGAAACACAGGATACGATCAGGGTAGTCATTACTAATAGTGTTAGAATTTTTTTCATTTTAATTTAAATTTAGGTTATTTAGTTTTAGTGTTTTGGACTCTGAACAAAAATGTTGATTAGTTCCTGTTCATTACATTTTACTTCGTGCAAAAGTAAATGGCAATTCTGAAGAGAATCTTAATATTTAGCTTCTTTGGGTAAAAAAATCAATTAAATTTAAATTATTTTGACCTTCTAATTGTTTCTTAAAGAGGGAGGTAGGTGTATAAAAAAAGGATTTGATCTGTGATCAAATCCTTTAAGATTTTGTCGTAAATAAGGCTTAAACGCCGGGCAAATCGCCTTGTCCCTTCGTAGGTAGGTTACTTGCTCCCATCAAAAAGAGATCGACTTCTCGAGCAGCTTCCCGACCTTCATTTATGGCCCAAACGATTAAAGATTGTCCGCGTCTCATGTCACCGGCCGTAAAAATATGAGGTACATTGGTTTGGTAATTAGATGCCTTAATATTTGTGCGCTCATCTAATTGAAGGCCTAATTGATCACTTAAGGTGTTTTCAGGTCCTGTAAATCCAAGAGCAAGTAAAGCCAGGTCACAGGGCCATGTCTTTTCTGTTCCAGGACGTTCAATTAATTCAGGTCTCTTTCCAGGTACAATTTTCCATTGCACTTCTACTGTTTTTAAGCCTACTAATGCCCCTTTATCATTGGTGATAAATTCCTTTGTGTTTATCAACCAGTTCCGGTCACAACCTTCCTCATGAGATGAAGAAGTTTTAAGTTGCAAAGGCCAAAAAGGCCATGGTGTTGTTTCGCTTCTGCCTACTGGAGGCTTTGGCATGATCTCAAAATTTGTCACTGATTTTGCGCCCTGACGGTTTGAAGTACCTACACAATCTGATCCGGTATCTCCACCTCCAATGACAATCACATCCTTGCCTTGGGCAGAAATTTCTTCACCTTCAAATTCGCTTCCAAAAATTTTCTTGGTCTGTTGCGTTAAGAAGTCCATTGCCTGCTCTACACCATCAGCATCAATTCCTTTTGTAGGTAGAGATCGAGCCTTAGTAGCTCCTCCACAAAGCACCAGGGCATCAAATTCATCAAGTTTTTCTACCGAATAGTTTTTGCCAATATGCGCATTGGTTACAAATGAGATACCCTCTTCTTCCAGGACTTTAATTCTGCGATCTATAATTCCTTTTTCCATTTTAAAATTAGGAATACCATATCGTAATAAACCACCTACTTCATCATCCCTTTCAAAAACAGTGACCAGGTGTCCGGCTCTGTTTAATTGCTGAGCTGCCGCTAATCCTGCTGGTCCTGAGCCAACAACGGCTACGGTTTTACCAGTTCTTTCTTTAGGAGGGTGCGCAACGATCCAACCTTCTTCAAACCCTTTTTCGACAATATTTTTTTCAATATTTTCTATAGAAACTGGATCTTCAATCAACCCCAGCACACAAGCCTTTTCACATGGTGCCGGACACAATCTTCCTGTGAATTCCGGAAAGTTATTGGTTGAATGCAAGATTTTCAATGCTTTTTCCCATTCTCCTCTATATACAAGGTCGTTAAAATCAGGTATTAAATTCCCTAACGGACATCCGCTATGGCAAAATGGAATACCACAATCCATACATCTGGAACCTTGTTTTTTGAGCTCCGACTCCGGAAGTTTTTCGGTAAATTCTTTATAATCTTTAAGCCTTTCTTTTACAGCTTTGTTTTTCTCATCTACTCTGTCAAACTCAATAAATCCTGTTATCTTTCCCATAATTAAACTGTTTCTTTTGCTGTTGATTCTTCGGCTAACCTGGCAAGAGCCTTTTTATAATCTGTAGGTATTACTTTTATAAAATGACCTAATTGACTTTCCCAGTTCTCTAAGATCATTAAGCCTTTTGTGCTTTCAGTGGCATGATAATGGTTCTGAATAAGTTCAAATAATTCCTGAGCATCAGCAACCGAAGGTTTTTCAAGCTCTACCATTTCCATATTGCACAAACCATTTTCAAAATTCTTTTCAGGGTCATATACATACGCTATTCCACCGCTCATTCCAGCTGCAAAGTTTCTTCCGGTCTTGCCTAGAACCACTACTTTACCTCCTGTCATATACTCACAACCATGATCTCCAAGTCCTTCAACTACTGCCGTGATACCTGAGTTTCTTACACAGAATCGTTCACCGGCAACCCCGTTGATATAGGCTTCACCTTTGGTAGCTCCATAGAAACAAACATTTCCAATAATAATGTTTTCGTCGGCAACAAAGGTGGCTGATTCAGGTTTTTTGACAATGATCTTAGCTCCTGATAAGCCTTTACCCAAATAGTCGTTGGTGTTTCCTTCAACATTTAAGGTAAGTCCCTTTGTGGCAAAGGCACCAAAACTCTGACCGGCAGATCCTGTAAAGTTGATCTGTAAGGTATTGGGTGGTAAACCATTGGCCCCGTATATTTTTGAAATTTCATTACTGATTATGGCACCAACTGATCTGTCGGTGTTCGCTATAGGATAGCTTAACTGCATTTTTTCTTTTCTGTAAATAGCAGGGTGGGCATCACCTATGATTCTAAAATCAATAGCATCATCAATTTCATGATGTTGTTTTTCAGTATTTCTAATAATTTTTTCATGATAATCAGAAGGCTGATATAAGATTCCTGAAAGATCAAGGCCTTGGGCCTTGTATTGTTCAATGGCTGATTTGGTATTGATCTTTTGAGATTGACCAATCATTTCATTGATGGTTCTAAATCCTAAGGAAGCCATAATCTGTCTCAATTCCTCTGCTACAAAATACATGAAGTTGATCACGTGTTCTGGTGTTCCTTTAAAGTTTTTTCTCAATTCAGGATCTTGGGTCGCAATCCCAACAGGGCAGGTGTTCAAATGACATTTTCTCATCATGATACATCCAGATGCAACCAATGGGGCTGTGGCAAACCCGAATTCTTCGGCGCCCAGTAAACAGGCTATTGCTACATCGCGTCCAGTTTTTAATTGTCCATCACATTCAAGAACGACACGGCTTCTCAAATCATTTAAAACAAGTGTTTGCTGCGCTTCTGCTACACCGAGTTCCCAAGGTAGTCCCGCATGTTTTAAAGAGGTAAGCGGAGATGCTCCTGTTCCACCATCAAAACCAGAAACCAGGATGACATCTGCCTTTGCTTTTGCCACACCTGCGGCAATTGTTCCTACACCTACTTCAGACACCAGTTTTACATTAATTCTGGCATCTCTGTTGGCATTCTTCAGGTCGAAGATCAACTGAGATAGATCTTCAATAGAATAGATATCGTGGTGAGGTGGTGGAGAGATCAAACCTACATAAGGCGTAGAATTTCTTACTTCCGCAATCCATGGGAATACCTTTTCTCCCGGAAGTTGTCCTCCTTCACCAGGTTTGGCTCCCTGAGCCATTTTAATTTGTATTTCTTTGGCATTTGTCAGGTAATTACTCGAAACGCCAAACCTTCCCGATGCTACTTGTTTGATAGCGCTATTTCTGCTGTCACCATTCAGGTCTTTTCTAAATCGGTTTAGATCTTCTCCTCCTTCTCCCGAATTACTTTTACCTCCAATTCGATTCATGGCAATGGCCAGATTCTCATGGGCTTCTCGAGAGATAGATCCATAAGACATGGCTCCTGTCTTAAATCGCTTTACAATTTCTGTCCAGGGTTCTACTTCCTCTACAGGAATTGGATCTAAGTTTTGAAATTCAAACAAACCTCTAAGGGTCATAAGACTTTCATTTTGCTCATTGATCATTTTTGAATATTCGGCATAGCTCTCGGTATTATTCGATCTTACAGCTTGTTGCAATTTAGACACCGTTGTAGGATTGAACATATGCTTTTCGCCATTTCTCCTCCAGCGATAGTCACCACCTATATTCAATTTTAAGTTCTGATCAATTTTTGTGTTGAAGAATGCGTTTTTATGTCGCTTTGAAATTTCTCTTTCAATTTCATACAAACCTATTCCTTCGATTCTTGAGGGTGTGTTCGGGAAGTACTTATTGGTAAATTTGCTACTCAAGCCCAGAATCTCAAATATTTGAGAGGCTCTGTATGAATGCAGGGTAGAAATTCCAATCTTATTCATGATCTTCAGGATTCCTTTTCCTATAGCCTTATTGAAATTTTGTACTGCTTCTTCGGCATCAATCCCAGAAATCGTTCCTGAATTCACTTTTTCCCGGATGATCTCATTCACCATATAAGGGTTGATCGCACTTGCTCCATATCCGAATAAGGTAGCAAAATGATGAGGCTCACGCGGCTCAGCAGATTCTATAATGATCCCGAATTTCGATCTTTTCTTTGCATTGTTTAATGAGTGGTGAAGGAAGGAACAGGCCAGAAGCGCTGGTATAGGGCCATTGGCCTTGTCTGCACCTCTGTCAGTTAATATCACAATATTGTGGCCTTCATCAACGGCCTGAGAGGCTCTTTCAACAATTTGATTCAATGCCTTTTCTAAGGCATTTAGTCCACGTTTTATATCATAAAGCATTGGTATTTCTACCGCTTTATAATCAGGGTGGTCAATGTTTTTGATTTTATCAAGGTCGTCATTTGAGATGACCGGATTTTGAATTTTTAATTTTTTACAGTGATCAGCAGTAGTATCAAAAATATTTCTGTCTTCACCAATGGCAAGACTGATATCTGTAATGATTTCTTCTCGAATACCGTCCAAAGGCGGATTTGTGACCTGCGCAAATAATTGTTTAAAATAGTTATATAAAAGCTGGTGTTTTTCAGATAGAATGGCCAAAGGAGTATCAGTTCCCATAGATCCAATAGCTTCTTTACCAGTTTTACACATGGGTGTGATAATGGTATCAATATCTTCCATGGTATAGCCAAACATTCTTTGTCTTGTTCTGTATGGTGTCAACTCAACAGGACATTTGTTTCCTGTATAAGGAATATCAGCTAATGGCAATAGATTTTCATTGAGCCATTTTCTATACGGATGCTTTTTAGTGACTTCATTTTTCACTTCAGCATCCTCAATTATTTTTCCGGCATTCATATCTACCAGGAACATTTTTCCAGGCTCCAAACGACCATGTCTTACAATGTCTTCAGGTTTGATATCCAATACCCCAATTTCAGATGACATGATTACATAACCGCTCTTTGTCACACTAAATCTAGAAGGTCTCAAGCCATTACGGTCTAATAAGGCACCGATATAATTACCATCAGTAAAGGGAACAGAGGCTGGTCCGTCCCAAGGTTCCATGATACAAGAATTGTATTCATAGAAGGCTTTTTTCTGATCAGGCATGGTGTCATCTTTTTCCCAGGCTTCAGGAACCATCATCATCATGACTTCAGGCAATGACCGGCCTGTCATTAACAAGAGCTCAACGGCCATGTCCATAGAAGCAGAGTCAGATTTCTTTTCAATGATCACCGGATAAAGATTTTTGATATCTTCTCCGAATAGATCACTGTTCATCAATTCTTCTCTAGCTTTCATACGACTTACATTTCCTCGAAGTGTATTTATTTCACCATTATGGCACATAAACCTGAATGGTTGGGCAAGATCCCATGATGGGGCAGTATTCGTAGAAAAACGCTGGTGTACCAGAGCCAGTCTTGTTACAAGATCAGGATCTGAAAGGTCTGAATAATAGTTTCTAATATCTTCAGGTATTAAAAGACCTTTATAAATTAAAGTTGTTGTCGAGAAACTAGGAATATAAAACTGTTTGGCATGCTTAAGTTTAGAATTGTTGATGTTGTGCTCAGCAATTTTTCTTGCAGCATATACCTTTGCATTAAATTGTAAGGAGCTTAAGTCTTTACCATTTTTACCAACAAAAAGCTGCATTATTTTGGGTTCTGTAGACTCGGCTATTCTCCCTAGATGTTCAGGATTGACCGGTACTTCTCTCCAGCCCAGTAGTTCAAGACCCTGCTTTTTGATCTCATCTTCTAATACACTGATGCAATAGTTGTATTGATTGATGCCTTTTGGTAAAAAGATCATACCAACGGCATATTTACCTTGTTCAGGTAAATCAAAATCACACACTTTTTCAAAAAAGGTATGTGGAATGTCGATTAATATCCCGGCACCATCTCCGGTTTTCCCATCGGCACTAACGGCTCCTCTGTGTTCTAATTTGATGAGTATTTCTAGGGCATCATGAATGATGCCATTAGTTTTTTCTCCATTAAGACTGCAAATAAACCCTGCTCCACAATTGTCATGTTCAAATTCTGGTAAATATACACCCTGCTTTTCGTACGCCATAATTAAATAATTTTCACAAAAATAGCGAAATCTATAGGAAAAAATCAAGGAAAATTGATAAACCCAACAAGAAATGCAATATCATAATTTTACACTAATGAAAAGTATGGATATGCTAATTTGGACTGCAAATTTTGTCAAATTCTAAAGACTTTCTGAATCAATTTCTCAGAGAAGATCTTCTAATGATGATGTCAGGTCTGGAAATTTGAAGCTAAAACCAGAGCGAAGAATCCTGTCAGAAGACACTCTGCTACCTTCAGTTAATAGGACAGCACGTTCTCCTAAAAGAAGTTTTAGAGCGAAACCGGGTACTTTTGGAAGCCACATTTTTTTGCCAAGTCTCTTCGAAATTGCTTTAGAAAAATCGAGATTGTCAATAGGGTCTGGAGCCACACAATTGTAGACGTCAGACATGGTTTTATCTTCAATAGATTGAACAATAATTCGAATCAGATCTGTGCTGTGAATCCATGGTATAAATTGTTTCCCAGACCCGAGTGCAGCACCTGCATTCATTTTAAAGGGTTGTACCATTTTTTGAAGAGCTCCTCCCTTTTTCATCAAGACAATTCCAATTCTCATGGTGACCCTTCGAATACCGAGCTTATCGAACTGTCTTACTTCCTGTTCCCACTGTTTGCAGACTGAGGCAACAAAATCATTCCCAGGCTCATCTTGTTCTTCAAATACCTTCGAACTTGTTTGTTGACCATAATAGCCCACAGCAGAGGCCGAAATAATTGCTTTTACCTTATGGTTTCTTTTCGCAAGTGTTTTGTATAAAAGTTTTGTCGTCTCGATGCGGCTCTCTAAAATTTCATTTTTATAAGCTTTTGACCAGGCCTTGTCTGCAATTCCAGCCCCAGCTAGATGAACAATATAGTCGCAGTTATCGAAGGCTTGATCTTCGATAAATTGCTCTTTATAATTCCATAAAAAGGTGTTGTATTTCGAATTCTCGCGTTTTTTTCTGCTGAGCAGCGATACTTCATATCCTTTAGTCGTCAGGAATTCACAAAGTAAAATACCTACTGAGCCAGTTCCACCAGAAACTAAGATACGAGTTGCCATTGCTTACTTTAAGATTGATCTCGAAATGACAATTTTTTGAATTTCAGAGGTGCCTTCATAGATTTGGGTAATTTTGGCATCCCTCATCAAGCGCTCCACGTGGTATTCTTTAACGAAACCGTAACCGCCATGAATTTGAACCGCTTCTACTGTATTTCTCATGGCCATTTCAGCAGCGTATAATTTAGCCATGGCCCCAGATAGGTCATAATTCTTTTTTTGATCCTTGTCCCAGGCAGCTTTT
>CAYQPI010000258.1:0-3297 GCA_964419405.1 uncultured Flavobacteriaceae bacterium | reverse complement strand
ATGGACTTCCTAGTTTTATTCAAACACAAAACAAAACATTAATTTAAATCGTATAATCATGCCATTTTTTACGTCTATAGGTGAACAGGATAAAGTACCACATGCCTTTGCAAAATTCAATACAGGAATCGAACGACCTATGATAGACTTACATCAGATATTGATGCGAAGTGATGATTCTCCCTTTACAATTGCTGAAAGAGAATTGTTGGCTGCTTTTGTTTCTGGAACAAATGCCTGTCGCTATTGTACAGGAGCCCATTCGGCAACAGCCATGGAATTTGGGGTTGAAGAATCACTGATAACAGGTTTGCTAGATGATATTGAAACGGCAGAAGTTGATGAGAAAATGAAACCGATCTTCAGGTATATTAAAAAGCTATCACTTCAGCCGAGTAAAATGGCTCAGGCAGATGCAGATGCTGTTTTTGAGGCAGGATGGTCAGAGAGAGCCTTATATGATGCCATCGTAATTTGCTGTACCTGGAGTTTTATGAATCGTTATGTAGAAGGTTTGGGCTTGACTGTGATCCCTGAGCAATTCACCATGGAAGGTAAAATGCTTAAGGCGGGCTATGATGGAATTTTCAAAATGTTTGACTTAAAATAATGACAGGCCATTAGCTACGTCTGTTACATTTTTTTCAACGGCAATTAAATTTGATAGACGGAAAATTATAGTTCAGATCGGATAAAAAGCCACCTGGATTCTCAATAAAAGATGCCTAAAGGTTATGTATGATAATCTGATAAATACAATCAATCAATTTGCTCATATCGATGAGGAGGAGTCAGCACTTATCGAGTCTAGTTTTAGACCCATGAATCTGGGAAAGGGTGATTTCTTTTTAAAGGAAGGGGATATTGGTAAGCATGTGGCATTTCTCGATAAAGGGCTGGTAAGGTACTTTGTGTATAAAGATGAGGAAGAATCTACCTTTGAATTTACTTGTGAAGGTGAGTTTATCGGGGATTATCAAAGCTTTAGGAATGCTGCTATAACAGTACAGAATATTCAGGCTATTGAAGAATGCCAGCTTCTAATTATTGATTATCCCAGCATGCAAAATATTTATAATTCAACAAAAAATGGCAATTTGATTGGACGGAAAATACTAACGCATCGATTTGAAGTCATGGTAAATCAGCTTCTTGAAGTGTACATGCAAAATCACGAGGATCGATATAAAAGCTTTGTTGAAAAATATTATGAATTGACTCAGAGAATTCCACAGTATATGATAGCTTCCTTTGTAGGTGTTCGACCCGAATCTTTGAGTCGTATTAGAAAAAGATTCACTCATAAAATTTCTTAACTCAGGTCAATGATTCAACATTAGATTTTGATTTAAATTTATTTCTTAATCTAATTGTTCGATCATGACTACATTTAAAACGAATCTAAGAAATAAATTGATGTTAAAGTGGGTTATAGCAAATTTCATTGCCTGGCCTGTTGGAATTATTCTCGCCATAATTCTTTCTCATTTGATTGTCAATATCTTCCACCCAGAAGAAACCAATTTGATAGTTGGTCTCTGTGTAGCATTTAGTATTGGTTTTGCTCAATGGCTGATTCTCAAAGGGTTGTTTAAAACCAGCTATGTATGGTTTGTCATACCGTCATTGGCAATTGGCCTGCCTTACGGATGGATGATCTTTCATCTTGAAGCCGGAAAAGAACTTCCTTTACTATTAAATATTCAGGGCCTTTTTATGGGAGTCATATTTTTTATTTGTGGGGCCTTTATAGGATTTTTTCAAAGTCGATTGAAATCGATCAAAAGTTCGAGAACTATTTTGTGGATTTTAATTTCTGCTATTGCCTGGGGTGTTTCAATAAGCTTGCAATCATTTTTGTTTTCAGGTCTTATTATAGGATTCATTACCTTGACTCCATTTATCCTATAGATAAAAGAAAAGTAAGTAGATATTCAAAAATGAGTCATACAGCCATAGTACATTGTTTTTGATCGTTTCAGAATTCATGTATTCCACATTTCATAAAACATTTTCAAATAATTTGATCAAATGCTTTTCTTTAAATCGATGTTAAGAATGTTTGAACTACAGTTTCTTTGGAATAAAATCAGGAAAGAATTTGGGGTTTTAAATCATTGTGCTACCTTTAAGGATACCATAATCAGTTATTTAGGTGTTTTCCTTTTTTCTGATTTAAAAACTAACCAGATTCTATTATTATGAAAAAATGTTCATCCTCAATTAAAAATGAATCCTCAAATGACACTTCACAAAACAACTTTTCTGATTCTATAAGCAGAAGGAAATTTATAGAAGGGGCAGGAACAGCAGCCATGGGTTTTACCATTGTGCCATCAAGCGTGTTAGGCGGTAAACACGTGCCACCCAGCGACAAAATAAATGTGGCCTATATTGGTTTGGGTACACAAGGACTGCGGCAGTTGCCAGATATCATTCAACTAGAAGATGTTCAGGTCACCGCTGTTTGTGATCCACAAAGAAAGGCTATGAATTACTATGACTGGGGACCAAACTATCTTCGCAATCAGATGCGAGAATTGATGGGTAAACCCAATTGGACCACAGGGGGTAATAATACGATTCCGGGAGGTTTGGATAATGGGAAGGAAATCGTAGATGCCTATTATGCAAAAACAGGTAAGAACTATACATGCACTCCATATATTGATTTTCGTGAATTATTGGAGAAAGAAAAAGATCTGGATGCCATTCAGGTAATGACACCAGACCATCTTCATGGTGTGATTAGTGCAGCTGCCCTAAAGAGAAATATTGCCGTTTCCATGCACAAGCCTCTGTCAAATAGATTAATTGAGGGTAAAAAAGTGTTTGACATGGCCCAAGAATCAAATGCGATCACACATCTGCAACCGTGGGATTCCAACGGTGCTGACATGCCTAAGGTCATGGAATGGATCAACAGCGGAGCCATAGGTGAATTACAGGAAGTTCACAATTGGTCTTTTCGACCAGTCTGGCCTCAATATGCCAAAAAACCAACTGACAATGTAACACTTCCAGATGGTTTTGATTGGGATGTATGGCTAGGACCAGAAGCGGACAGACCCTATCATCCTCATTATACCAATATGACCTTTAGAGGCTGGTATGACTTTGGTGGTGGATCAATGGCAGATATGGGTCATTATAGTTTATGGACCGTATTTGAACATTTAAAGTTGGGCAAGCCAACTATCATTGAGCCCAATTTTAACCATGTCTGTGAAATTAGTGAGCAGGGAACTGCCTTTAAAATTAAAAATGATTTTAGCTTTCCTTATGCGAGCTCCATGC
>CAYQPI010000257.1:0-18216 GCA_964419405.1 uncultured Flavobacteriaceae bacterium | reverse complement strand
TCATCATCAAAAATGGTATTTTATCATCTGTTTCTGTAAGCAATACTGAACAAATGCGTCGAGATGGAATTTCAATTGAAAAAGGCGATTTTGAACGAAAACTTTTCTTCAAAAGAAATAATGAGTATGGAGGTTATTTTGTTTCTTCAAGATTTGAAACCTATTCGTTTAAAAAGAAAAATAATCAGATTACCGTTGGGTATGACTCCTATACCTCAAGCTACAAAACCACTACTGGAACTTATCTTGAAACAGATCAAAACGAGGTTTCAAAACAGCTAGAACACTTGAATGATACCATTTCAGGAAGTTTAGGATGGGCACTTCCATTAATGGGTAAAGGTGCTAAAAAGCTGGGTTATAAATTACCGCGTCCTATTGGTGTTAATATATTTGCTCATTATCAAGACCAAATCCTAAACTTCACATCCCTTGAAGTTGGGCTCAATGATGAACAACCGGTCGAATTAGGTGGCTTATTCGATTTAGGCAATTCAACCGTTGATCAAAACACCTTGGTGACCATGGTGAAAACCGACGTATGGCTACTCCCCTTTTTAAACGTTATGGCTATCGTTGGATCTGGCACAAACGGTATTAATGGCAGTTTGTATTTGAATGAAGACCTTGTTGATCTTTTGATCAAACTGGGAGTTGATCCCTCAGAAATCCCTGATCGACTTCCTATAGAAAGTGAACTCACCGCCTCCATGTTTGGAGGAGGAGCCACACTGGCTGGCGGCATAGGAAACTTTAATATTTCTGTCAATTATCAATTTATGATGTCACAATTAGAAGAAGTGAACACCACAAAAGTTGCTCATATCATTTCTCCCAATATAGGCTATATGACACCCTTCGGAATGAATATTATGATCGGTGCACAGGGACAATTTTATGATCCTAAAGCCGTTGGGTTTATCGATTTACCAAGTGGAGACAGGCTTAACTATAATGTGGGATTCGAACCAACGGTATGGAATTATATGTTTGGCTTATACACCCCACTCTCAGATCATTGGGAACTGGCAGTTCAGACGGGATTTGGTGATAGAAGATCTGTTACGGCCGTCTTTGGATATCGTTTTTAAGTGCTGAAAGCCCCTCTTTAGGTGAAGATCATTCAATTGACTTCTACATTGGGTGAATATTTTATACGTTTCATCTTTAGAACTACATGGCAATCGATAAATTTTCATTAAATTTAGGCTAAGCCAGGTTCATCCTAAAAATATTCTGATATGAGTACAAATGAATCAATTTCAAAAATCAATTTATATGATACTATAAATGCTTCCGTCCTGGGAATAGTTACACCAGAAATGTCAAATTTGAATGCCTTACGAAAAAAAAATGGCTATGGTGAAAAACCAACTTTTGAGAAACCCTATCCAATGCCCTTTGAATATATCTCCATAAATGGTATTCAAATTCGTATCGCCAAGTCGGTCATTGATGAAAAGAAACCCACCATAATACTATTATCTCCATTTCCTCATAGCATTATGGCATTTGCTCCAATTTGGGAAATTCTAAAGGATGATTTCAATTTATATGCCTATGATCTGCCAGGGTTTGGCAGAAGTGACACCAGCCCTTCTTATATGAGCTTTAAGTTTCAGGGAGAGTTCCTAAATGATTTTATTGCTCATTTTAAGATAGAAAATGCCCATTTATTGGGACCTGATGTGGGCATGCCAACGGTTCTTTACTATGTGGGTGTCTTTAAAAACAATGTGAAATCTATCATGGTTGGAGACGGCCCTGCGATCGCACCTTCATCCAATGCCAGTGTGATAAGAAAAATGGTAGGCTCCAGCTTTTGGAGATCGATTTTCAGGGTAGCCGGCAACGGTGCTCTAGTGGAAGCAGGAAAACGAATTTGTTATGTGAATTATGTCCCCAATAAATATGAAATGTCTGATTATAAAAAAGCCTATGATGGTAAAGTTTCAGACACCATGAAATGGTTTAAAGATTATCCTAAAAGTTTGGCACAGGTAGATCCTTTGTTGGAAAAAATCACAACACCTACCAAAATATTTTGGGGAAATGATGATGCGATCTTATACAAGGATAATGGAGAACGATTGCATGAACGCATGCCTAACAGTGACTTGCAAATATTTGAAAATTGCGGACATTTTGCTTACCAGGATCGCTATAAAGAATTTGCAGAAATGGTTAAAAAATGGGTAATAAAACATCAATAGTGGTTATATCCTATTACTTCTACTAGGTTTCAAAATCAGCGATGAATACGAAAAACTAGCAAGGTTTTATGGCTTCTGACATGGATGTGAGCCTCAAACAATTTAGTTTCCCATTAAAAAACAGAAAAACCGATAAAATAACTTCATTTGCCTGGTTAAAACTAAGTCATCTATTGCTAAATTTGTTAGTACTTAAACTTCAAACAATGAAGGACCAGATTAAAGATACTATATCCATTTTTGTGGTTTCGGGAGGTAAAGGTGTAACCGGCCACACGATAGTTCAAACCTTAATTATTCAATACCCTGAGAACAAACTAAACGTTAAATTAATTCCTGATGTACGCACAGAAGAAAAGGTTCTTGAAGTAATACAGAAAGTTAAAAATGCTCATGGAATTCTTACGCATACCATGGTCAATGCTGATATGCGAAACTTCCTCATTGAGGAGTGTAAAAAGCATGAGGTAAAGGAGGCTGACCTAATGGGTGGTCTTGCCGATATCATAGAGAAAGATTTTGGTTTGGAATCTGTGAATACTCCTGGTCTATATCATAAAATTAACGCCCAGTATTATAAGCGGATCGAAGCAATGGAATACACGCTTCATCATGATGATGGCCTGAATGCCCAGAATCTAAAAAAAGCAGATATCGTTGTTACTGGTGTTTCAAGGTGTGGAAAAACCCCATTGAGTGTTTATATGTCTATGTTTGGATGGAAAGTTGCCAATGTTCCACTTGTAAAAGGAATAGATCCTCCAAAAGAGTTATTCCAAATCGACAAGAGAAGGGTTTTTGGCTTGCATATAAACTTGAACCATTTGGTTATACAGCGTCAAAAAAGACTGCAGGGCATGGGGGATTTATCAAATGTAAATTATGTTGATTCAAGAACGGTTGGTCAAGAACTTCAATATGCCAAGTTTTTATTCAAAAGAGGAGGGTTTACTCAAATCAACATATCCAACAAGGCCATTGAATCTACTGCCAATGAGATCATTGGACTGATCATTGACAGATTTGGAGAAGAAAATCAACATAACTTTGATGAAGATCTAGAGTAGTGCAAACTTTTGGTCTTCAAGATCACTTTATTTTCCTTTTGACTAAAGTTAATTGTCTTTATTATTTGCCTAAAGTACTGACCCAGGAACTTATCTGATTTTTGAATTCAGGATCGAAATCATTTTTTTCAGCTTCCTCCCATGGAACACATGCATTCTCAACTTTATAAAAACCATGTTGACCTTTTGACATCGTTTTTAGAGTAAAATTACCTGGAACCTTATCTTCAAATACCTGGTTTAGATGCTCTAAATTCTCTTCCGGGTCCACGTTAATATCAAATTCAGCAAAAAGAAATAATGCAGGGCAATCAATTGCTTTCAATACTTCATCATTATCATAATCAAAGATCAGGTACAGGTGTTTGGCTCCTCCCACAATACCCGAATTTTTGCCAATTTTATATGATTTATCCAGGTTTTTTTTCCTTTTTTCAATTTTCTTCTCCAGTTTTTCTCCTTCATAGCCCTCACACTGAAATTGAAATCTATCATGACTGTAAATCTGAGCTTTCACCCCAACTGTGGGTCCGGCTAAGCAAATAATAAATGCCACATCCTTGTGCTGTGCTGCCACTATTTGTGCAATCCAGCCTCCCTGACTGTGACCCGACACCCCAATGCGATTTGAATCAATTTCTTTCAACGATTTAAGGTATTCTATGGCTGCGTATGCATCATCTGCCCTACCGTAAAAATCATTTTTTCTCCAATTTCCTGTAGATCCTCCTAAACCCCTTTTATTACAATACATGATGGCATAACCCTGTTCCAGTAGCACATCCTCAATATAGTATTTATGTGGGCCCCAGGCCTCATTTTCATAGCCATCAAAGGCAAAATTACCTGAACCCTGTTGAAAGACAACCACCGGAATATTGTCTCCCTCATGAGGTTTGACCAAAATACCTGTAATCGTTTCTTCACCACTTTTAAAGGAAACTTCTTCAGCTATTCTATTTTGAGCGCTGATCGCAGGTGCCACAAAGATCAATAATAAAACGGTGTAAGTGGTTTTCAGCCTAGGGGTCATTTTAATTGTATCGTAGCTGAGAGACCTCCACAAATATTCAACTGGACCTTGTTTCTTAAATTTCAACCAGAAATAACTGCTTATAGCCTGTATAACAAAAAACATAGCCGCCAACAAGTAGGTTTCTGGTTCAGATATTTTTCCAAATAACTGAAAAAGATTCGTGCAATGATAAAAAACGACAAGGTAGAATACTGATTGACCTAAATAATTGGTCAGGGCCGTTTTACCAACATACTTGAATCCAGATAGCACCTGTTTTGTAAATGCAGTTTGGTACAATTTGGTGAACAAGGTAATATAAGCCAGGCTTTGAAACAACATTCCTATAATAATCGCGAATGGAACCCACAAAAGCGGAATATCCAATTCCAATTGCCCGATCATTATCAAATGAAAGAAGTAACTGGCAGGAATTCCTAAAACAACCCCTAAGATAACGAACCACCTCTTCATGCCATTACGTTTTTCATCAGTGCTAAAAAAATTCATCTTTGCTAAAATCATTCCAATAAGCATGTTGCCAAAGGTAAAGAACAAGGTTAATGGCATGTCATTTAAAAAATTCACCCAAGGGGCCGTAATCCAGTTGATTCTCAAATATTCCACATACGAATTTGTTAGTCCTAATTCAGTGATAATCGCAAAATCATAATCATACACTGCCCATCCCAACGCACTGTTTCCAATAAAGGTAGCTCCGGTGAGCAATACATTAAACACAATAGCCAGCATCATCAGTTTTTTCACAGACCAATTTCTGAGCAACAATAAAAACACTCCGCCAAATGCATAAGACATTAAAATATCTCCATTCCACAAAACAAATGAATGAAAGCATCCAATGAAAAAGAGTAAACCCATTCTTTTTAGAAAATACTGATTGAAATTACTCATTTTATCCTGGGCTCTTGAGAATTGTATAAAAAAGCCAAAGCCAAACAAGATTGAAAAAATGCTAATAAATTTCTTAGAGATAAAGAAATTATAAACAAAATGAATGCTCTCATCATAGATCGATTCTATAGGAGGATTTCCTCCAAAGGGAATATTTGCAAAAAGAACGCCCAATAAAGCAAAGCCTCTTAAAGCGTCAACAACTTCAATTCTATTTGAGCTATCCGTGGGTTTAAAAAGTGTTTTCATATCGTGAAAATTTGAAGGTTAAACTTCTCTGCGGTGAGAATGTTTTATCGAAACTACAGGATATTGATTCAAGATAAAAATGAAGTATGTACTGAATTCAGGAACTAGGACAAAACAAGGTCATGATTACAGAATTCAAGACAGAATTACTACTGATTACAGGATTCAGGACAGGTGAAATGTTAAAATGAAGGATTACTTTTTACGGTAGAACCCCGGAGAATGACCCATTTTTTTCTTGAATGCGGCATACATGGCAGAGCGTGATTTAAATCCAGCATCACTTCCAATTCCTTCTATGCTCAATACATTTTTCTCATCTGACCTAATTATCTGAAGTGCTTTTTCGACCCGGTAGTTATTTACCCATTCATTAAAATTATGGCCAATATTATTATTGATACAAGATGAGATCAATCGAGGTGACATATTGATCTCTTTGGCAAATGAATTCAAAGTCAATTCTTCATTCAAATAGCATTCCAGAGCCTCCATTTCTGCTACTATTCTAAACCTGTCTTCTTGAGAACAATGATGTTTGTCTCGCATCGAATCTTTATCTATAGCTTCTTTCTGATGAACTTTAGGCACATGTTCAAACAGGTTTGGGTTTCTAAAGGCTTTAAAACTGAAAAAATACAGGAAAATAAACACAAAGAGCCAGGTAATACTCAAGTAATCAGAAGGACCTGTTCCTCCTGAAATAATAAATGCAAGCTCTAGTCCCCAAAGCAGAATGATCGGAAATAGAACAAAAATAAACTGCCAGAGCCAGTTTATTTGAAGCATGCTGAAATCGCTAAACTCATTCTGAACAAATTTCCTGTATCGATAAGTTTCAACCACAGAAATCACAAAAGCAACAACCGTTAATAGGTAGGCTACGTACTGAAATATCATAAATAAGTTATTTGTAAGTTCCACTCCAAAAACTTCCCTTACTCTGGTACCAAAAAACAAATGAAATACAATATTCAATGGCGTCAAACAGAAGACCAAAAAGGCTACAAGATACATTGTCTTCAAATACTTTCTGTAGACTGAAACCCGATCAAGTTTTTCCAACACATAATTCAAAAATAAGGCTGGAAAAAAAAGCTTTACCTCAGGTAATCCAAAATAGTCGGCAAAAAGATAGTCTCCGATATAATCATAGGGAATGAACTCACTTGACAAAGCCTCAAAAACAAAGGCTAGTAGAAAGAATCCGAGAATTCTATTCGCCTTGCTTTTAGACTTTTTAGAAAATATATAGGTAAATCCCAGGAATACTCCTTGAATGATGACCACCCATATGATAACGTTTACTATTTGATCCATTCGATTCATAAAAATAATAATTTCTACCATAGAACAAGATTTGATCTAAAATAAGACACCTTAACTCCCTGATAAAAACTGATGCATTATCATTGTGCTTATTCTCAACAATAGCCTAAAAACTATTTTGACTCAAGAATTAGATAAAAATCAACGATACGTTGTTGCTGACTATTTCGTAAAAAAAATTGCGGAAGACAGCAAATCCATGAGGTATTTGAGATGTGCCAGAATGCAGGATGCGCTGATAGAATTAAACATTGTTCAGGAGCACAATATTCAAATTTTGGAATTGATTCGAACAGGGCAACATTCAAATTGATATCAAACTCTTTTCTGCTTTTTCATATTCTTTTTTAACTGAATAAACCTTGGGTGCTGCAAAAGATCTTCTCCAAAAAAAAGATCAATATTGAATAAATAAGAACTCGCTTCTTTTTGAGCCACACATTGCTCTGCCCACCCCAATGCTTTATCCATTTCTCCGTTGAGGTAATACACATAAAAAATTGGCCAGGGGTCGGTAAAGGTATTCTCATCTACCTGCTTTAGAAACCTCTCAGAAAGTTCCTTCACTTTTTGCTCATTGTTACAATAATTGTATATCGTTATAAAAGTCGTTTCTAACAATTCTGAATCTGATTCTCCCAAAAGTTTTCTTTCTTTTTCAGCATCAGATTCTGCCGCTTCACATTTATTTAAAAACATCCTGGCATAGCCTCTCTTAGCATATCCCCAAATCCAATTGGGATATAAATCCAAGGCCTCGGTAAAGGCATCTTCAGACTCCTTAAAATTTCTGGCCACAAGATGTACCCAGCCCAGGTTATGAAGGCTTGATATTGAAATCGGATCCAACACGATCGCCTTATCTGCCATTTCTATAGATTCCTTTGGTCGCTTGGCTGCAGCAAGAAAGGCAGAATACCTAATATAAGCATCAGCGTTATTCGGATCGATCTCAATTGATTTCTTATACGACGCTTCTGCTCCATCCCAATCAAAATCACCGTAAAACTTAATAGCTCCGTCAACGTAAAAAGCTTTTGCTGAATTAGGATTCAGGGCAAGGGCCGTTTGGACTGCAGTTCGGGCCTCATTGAATATTTCTTCACGTGAAGCCGTAGAAAACATCGCCTGAATTATTTTTTCATCTGCTATGGCCACATAAGCATCTACAAAGGCAGGATCAATTTTAATAGCCTCTCTGAAGTGATCGAGCGCCTTTTCAGCTTCCTCGTCTGTAGACCCATAACTTAAGGCTCGCCCTTTCATATAATGGACTTTGGCTTCTGGATCAATTTCAGTTTCCTTTTTTCCCTTAGAATCTTCATTTTTTATTGAACTCGGAAAAGAAGCAATCAGGGATGAGACAATATTTTCTTCCAATTCTATGATATTATCATTTTCATAATATATTTTTTCTCCCCAAATCTGAACGCCTTCCGTTACATTGATTAGTTCACATGTCACGATCAACCTGTTCTCTCTTTCTTCCAACTTCCCCGTTAACATCAATTCTGCATCCAGTTTATTACTGACACCTTCCGGATTTCTTTCAGATTTATTTAAAACAAAGGTTGAATTTCTGGATAAGACTCTAAAGTTGGTTATTCTAGCTAATCTATTTATTAAATTTTCAGGGATTCCGTCGCTCAGATAAACCATTGAAGAATCAATCAATTTATTCTCAAAAGGTAATACAGCTAATTTTTCAGATCGGTACTCAGTTGCCTGTGTAAGCTTCTGTTTTCCCGGGTTGCTATTTACCCAATAGTACACCCCTGAACCCATCGTTAATATCAATATAAAAACATAGACCATCTTTTCCTTAGCTGTAATTTTCTGAATACCCGTTTCACCATGGTACCAATTCCAAATGACAGAAAAAACAAAACCGCCAACCAATAGAATAAAGGATAGCGTTAAGATCTTTGGGTTCAAATCAAAGAGATTCATAAAAAACTCCACAGCCTGGAGGAGAACAAATGCAGCCGCCGGATAGGCCACAAAGGACTTCCAAATCTGCCTTTTATTGAATTCCTCAAAGCGTTTCCTCATAATGTGTTATTAACAATAAGACCGATAAACCTTACTATTTTATTCCAATAGATGATCAAACACTACAGAATTGCAGGAGTCTCACAGCAGATCTTCGGGTCTATACTGTAAATGTAATGAAAAAAAGCCTTTTTAATGCATGGCTGCATTCTGACTGTCAAACAGTTAGTAACTAACAGAAAAAAAAGCACGAATCAAGTATTCACGTAAACGCAAAACCAGAATTTTTTTTCAATTTGACTTCATGGCAATTATCGCCTTCTTCCAGAATAGGTCATGGCCTCTCCTTTCCCAAAACCATAACTCAGCCCAAGGGTTACAAAACGACCTCTGGCGCTGTTGCTATAGACATAAAAGTCATCTCCATAGGTCATAATTTCTCTGTTCCTTGAAGCAAACACATCTCTCACACTTAAATTCAGGACCAGTTTCCCTTTGGAAATTTTTTTTCGCAAGCCCAGATCAGCAAAGGTTACCGCAGACACTTCTCCCTGAATGTTCTTATAATCAGATTGATGATTCCCGATAATTTCTAACTCAAATTGGGCCGGCAACTTAAACTTCCCGGTCAATCGTGAAGTCGACTGATCGCCTGTAAAGTCAAAAGACTGCTCTTCAAAATCACCCAATCGTTTAAAATACCCATAGTTAAAATCTCCATTCAGTGTAAACCAATTGATTGGACTGTATTTGAAATTGACCTCAAATCCAACTCGTTGATTGGTTCCTACATTTTCAGGGGTTGTAATACTTACATTATCTTCAAAAGTAGTCACACGCTCAATCACGTCGGTCGTATAGATATAATAAGCGCCTGCGTTCAGCGATAGTTTCTCAAAAACAAGGATACTGGTCAGCTCAAATGAATCTGTATACTCAGGCTGTAAATAAGGATTTCCCTTACGAATCACAAAATCATTCCTTATGTTGAAAAACGGATTCAGATCCCATAAGCGAGGTCTGTAAATTCGTGAAGAATAACCGAGTTGAAATGATGTTACGTCTGATAATTTATATGAAATATGAGCACTTGGAAACAAGTCTGTATAGTATTGACTGTTCTTTTCGTCTGTGTCTATGAGGTGGGTCTTAAGATCTGTATTTTCCAATCGAAGGCCTCCTTTGAATCCCCATACATCACCTTCATAAGCCAGCGTTCCATAGATGCCAAAAACCTTTTGATCGAATTCAAAATTATTGGTAAGATCAGGGTCTGTCACCCATTCTCCATCGATCAAATCCCTAACCGTATAGTCATTGCCCACATCACTGATAAAGTACTGAGAACCCAATTCCATGGTCATGCGCTCAGAAAAGGGTTTGGTATAATCAAGCTTAAAAATATATTCGGCCTGTTGAAATTCAGTCTCTGTTTGCTGATCATTGAACTCCTGATCTCCTTCAATAGGTGTTACATTAAATTCAGAGGCCTGATCCTTTCCAAAAAACCTACCTTGGGTGCTAAACAACAACAAATGCTCCTTTGAATCTTCAAACTCTTTTTTATACTGCAGATCGAACTGCCATTTTGGATTGGTCGCTTCAGTTGTTTCTTTACGATTCCAGGAAGATACCAGATCTCCCGATTCGTCAAAATAACTAAAATCAGTTTCTGAAGGCTGATCTTCAATTTCATAGGCATAGTTTCCTGAAAGCGTAATCACATTGAGTTCATTGAGATAATAATCACTTCCCAAAATGATATTATAAAAGTTCTCATTACGATAGGCGGTACCTTCACTGTTGACAACGGTATTATTAACCAGGTCCTGATTGCTATTCTCACTGTCTCTTGGCAGCGATCTATAGCCAACACCTAATTGGGTAAACAGATTAAACTTTTCTGTTCTGCGATTTAAACTAAAGCCGATGCTGTGATTATCAGGAATTCCCGTATTCAAGGTTACAGATCCGTTCATCCCTGTTTTATCATCCTTCTTTAACACAATATTCAAAATACCTGATGTTCCTTCAGCATCATATTTGGCAGAAGGATTGGTGATCACTTCGATCCTTTCGATCATTTCAGCGGTAATAGAACTCAAGGTATTGGCAGGGTCATCAGCAAGAATGGAGGGTTTTCCATCAATAAGTATTTGAACTCCAGAACTTCCTCTTAAACTGATATCTCCTTCAATGCTCACATTGACAGAGGGAACATTATTCAAAAGCTCCAAAGCCCCCATACCCGTTGAACTTAAATCTTTTCCCACATTAAATACACGACGATCCAATTTAAACTCAGTGGAAGATTTTTCAGCCCGAAGCTCCACCTCCTCTAACACCGTATTGATCTTTTCAAGTGTTATCACACCCAGATCTGCTACATTTCCCTGAACCTGAATGTCAGCAATGGTCTTTGATTCAAAACCTATAAAACTAAGCTCAACTACAAAATTATCCGCCTTTACTTCTAAGCTAAAGTACCCCTCCTCATCACTGGTTGTTCCGGTTATATTTTGATTGCTATCTGCCTGCTTCACCAATACAGTAGCAAAAGGAACAGGTTCTTGGCTGCTCTTTTCTACCACCCTACCACTTATTTCAATGGCCGTAGTTTGCGCCAATAAGGAGTTGCTTATCGCTGCAAATAGAATGAGTATCATGTATCTCATGGAATTCATTTCCTTTTGTAATTTTAATAGTACAAAGAAATTCAAATATTCCGGGTTTAAAAAAACAATTCCGTGAACGACAAAAATCATCTTGTCAATGACCAACCATTGGTTTTGCAGCTAAAAATTACATTAACCGGTGAAATACTGTCGTTGACAGATTTAATACCAAAACACTGCCTAATTTGTATTTATATTTGTCGTACAATGTTTTCTAAATGATGAATTTACCATACAAATGGTCAAAAGAACTGATGTTTCAATTGATTCTAATTGTCATTGTTTTCTTGTTTTATGCTTTTGATAAAAATGATCCCTTGATTGAAGGCCATGAGGTCGTTTTTTTTATGGTCTATGTGGCTGCTGCTATGGTGGTGAACTACGTCTTGCTTGATCGCTTTTTGTATAAAAAGAATTATGTTGCCTTCTTCTTTTGGTTTGTCGTTTTGATATCTGTCGTCATCCTGGTTGAAGAAGGTGTGCTTGAAAAGATCTATTATCCGGATACCCGCGGAAAACATGTTCCCAACATCTTCTTTAACCTACTCGATGTGCTTCCGCCGATTATTATTCTTTCCGGATTTAAATTTGCCTGGGACGCAGTGATCAAACAGAAAGAGCTTGACGAGGTAAAATTAAAAGCTCAGGAAGGAGAGCTTCAATTACTTAAATCTCAGATAAATCCACACTTTTTGTTCAATAATTTGAACAATCTTTATGCCCATGCTATAGAAAATTCAAGTAAAACACCTGAAATTATTTTAGCCCTATCCGACTTTTTAAGATATACCCTGTATGAATGTAAGGCAAAGTATGTGAGCATCAATAAAGAGATCGAACAAGTCGAGAATTTTATTAACCTCAATGAAATGCATTTGGAGGGAAGAGGGACCGTTTCTTTTTCATCTGATATACAAGGGTCAGGATTTCAAATAGCCCCATTACTATTAATGGTCTTTATTGAAAATGCCTTCAAGCACAGCTCTTCAAGTCAATCAGACAACATAGAGATATTCATTCACCTGTCGGTGAACGAAAAAGGAGAACTTAGTTTTCAATGCAGAAATTCTTTTCAAAAGCAATCAAATACAGATAACTTATCGAAGGGTATTGGTTTGAAAAATGTCAAAAAAAGACTTACATTACTCTATCCCAAACAGCATTCTCTGGCCATTAACAGTGAAAAGGAGCTGTTCAATGTAAACCTGGAAATTCAGTTAAACCAATTAGCAACGTGATGAATTGCATCATTATAGAAGATCAGGCACCGGCACAACGCATTCTAAAAAGGTATATCGAAGATGTGGGTTCCTTGATATTGCTCAACACTTTTTCTGATCCCATTCAGGCCATGTCTTTTTTAAAAACGGGCTCTGTTGATCTTATTTTCTTAGATATCCACCTTCCAAAATTATCCGGCATTGAGTTCTTAAAGTCAATCACAAATCCGCCAAAGGTTATCCTGACTACCGCTTTCCCTGATTATGCCTTAGAAAGTTATGATCTGGATGTAGTCGATTATTTGCTAAAACCCTTTTCTTTTCAGCGATTTGTAAAAGCTGTATCAAAAGTATCAATTGAGAAGCAATCTACTGATCGCCCAGAGGCAACGATTCCAAAATCACTGTTTTTAAAATCAGGGCATGAGCATATCAAAATAAACGTAGATCAAATTTCGCATATCAATTCAGACGCCGATTACACCGATGTGTATTATGGCAACCAGAAATATATCTCCTCAGAATCCTTAAAATACTGGGAAGATATCTTGCATCCCTATGGATTTATTCGTGTTCATAAATCACATATTGTAAACCTAAGCATGGTAGAGAAAATTTCCAAAAACCAGATCTACCTGCTGACCAAGGTAAAAGTCCCTATTGGACGCACCTACAAGAAGTCCTTGGAAGAGCGTTATTTAAGTTGATCTCAGAAAGGGGCCCAATTTTCTATCTTAAAAATAACGTGTGATGGAGAATTCAAAACTCCAGACATCTGGTGACATCCTGACAAAAAAACTATCTGTACTCCCGTTAGGCACACCATCCAATTCAAAATTTTCCCATTGATAACCAGCTCCTACAGGACCAATCAAAACCTGACTCGACATCTTAGGAGCCAAAAACACCTGAAGGCCCACATGAAGGCCAACGGATATAGATCTTAGTGTGGACTTCGACAGTTCAGAAATACCCTCTAACTCCCGGCTTGAATCAGTACTTCCTGTAGTAAAAAACACACTAGGATCTGATACCATAAAAACCCTTTTAGAACCGAACAGCGGTTTACTGATTCCATAAAAAACGCTTGTAACATATCTCTTTTCGAGACTGGTTGATTTAATGGTATCTCCAACGGCATTTTCATATTCTATTTTGGTGTCATCATGATAATACCTGAAACCAACTCCAACGTTTTTTTGATCTCGAATATTATAGAATCCCCCAAGCTTAAAATTATACTTTAGATTGGTTTCATCTAAAATATAGTAAATAAAGGCATCTTCATTCTTACTTGTGAACTGCCCAAAATTAACACCCACACTAAAACCAATATTTCCTTTATTCAACCCTTCACTTGGGTTAATGGTCATCACAGAAGTGCTGTCTTGTGCCATAATAGTGGAGCTGAAAGAGAAGAGAAAACACAAGCTGAGTATAAAATGCTTAATCATCTTTGGGTTTAGATTTGGTTGATATCATTTACGTTGAAATTGAAAAGTACAAAAAATATAATAAGCATTAAAATTAAATCTATTCGGTGAATTGTAGCCCTTTGCCGATCGTTATTAACGAATTGTATCCTATGATTTTTCAAAATCCCGTTAGATTTTCATGCGATACATACTATCTCATGTTTTTTTCTCCACCTATGTAATAAGAGACGGATAAAGCCCTTATGAACAAATACATACTTTCGCTAGAAACAGGAGAAATGATCAGCTCAAGATCCTTGTCACATCATCAAAACAGTTAATGTGCAGTACCACCACTTTTATTTAGAATTATTTTAAATAAGGTGATAATTGTCATATTTAAGCCGCGTCAGGCCTCTTACATTTGTTCTGAATTATTTATAATCATTCTAAATAAAAAGTAATGCGGTCAATTCTGTTTCATACTTGTTTGTTCATATTCGTTTCTTTTTATGCTATTTACAATGCCCATGGACAGACGGGAAATATTCAAGGAACCATCCGAAATGCTGAAGAATCACTACCATTTGCAACTATACATTTAAAAAACACTTCCATGGGCACAACCAGCGATATGGAGGGCGACTATAAACTTGATAACATTGAAGCTGGCAGCTATGTACTCATCATATCCCATGTGGGACATATTTCCTTGAAACGAGAAATTCAAATCAATGCAGGAGAGACACTGACGGCAAATTTTGAAATGAGTTCATCCGACCTACTTGATGAAATCGTAGTTTCGGGAACTATGAAACCCACATTTGTCTCAAAATCACCGATAAAAATTGATGTAATTACTGAAAAACAACTTGACACTTATTTGCCCTCGGCTGCATCTTCAATTATTGAAAGTGCTCAACTGGTCAATGGCGTTCAAGAAGTCGTCGATTGTGGAATCTGTTATACCAATAGTATCAGTGTCAACGGACTACCAGGGACCTACACGGCAATATTAATGGACGGCACTCCAATTTACGGTAATCTGGCTTCAGTATACGGCATCAATGGTATTCCTAATTTGATCATTGACAGATTTGAGGTAATCAAGGGTCCGAGTAGCACCTTATACGGATCAGAAGCAGTTGCCGGTGTTATCAACATTATTACTAAAAACCCGGCAGATCAACCTCCACTATCCGTAGACCTAATGACCTCAAGTCATGAGGAAGTGTTCTCAAACATCGCCTATGCTCCAAAACTTGGCAAATCAAATGCCTATTTTGGTCTTAACTATAATTATTCTAATCATTACCAGGACATCAATGAAGATGGATTTGGGGATGGAGTAAACACAGACAGAATCTCCTTTTTTACGAAATTCAATGTGTACAGACCCAGTGAAAAAATCTTTACCATTGCTGGAAAATACTATTTTGAAGACCGTCGAAACGGTGTAGAAGCATTTGTGAAAGACAGAGCTTATAAAGAGCTAAGAGGCAATGATGAGCTCTATGGAGAGAGCGTATATACAAACAGAGTGGAACTATTTGGTACCTATGCTTTAAACACTTCCGCAAGCCTTAAGATTGACTATTCTCTATCGAATCATCTTCAAGACAGCTACTATGGAACCGATCAATATGAGGCTTCTCAGCAAATAGCTTTCACCAATTTTATTTGGAGTTTTGACTACAAAAAACATGACTTTCTTCTTGGCTCCTCCTTGAGATATGACGCCTATGATGATAGCACCATAGCAACCGAAAAAATAAACGATGATGGTGACCTCATCAATAATCCAAATAATCAATTTGTTCCGGGTGTATTTATGCAGGATGAGTTTAGAGCCACAGAAAAATTCACGGCACTGGGTGGATTAAGATTTGATCTTCATCAAGAACACGGAATAATTTTTGCGCCAAGACTGAACCTGAAATATACTGCTTCAGAATGGACCACCTTTAGGTTTAACTTTGGTACTGGTTTCAAAGTTGTCAACCTTTTTACAGAAGACCATGCCTTTGTGTTAGGGCAAAGAGATGTCGTTATTCTTGAAGATCTTGAACCTGAAAGAAGTTATAATTTTTCATTGAACTACAATCAGGTTTATACAGGATTCAACGGAAGTGGTTCTTTTGACATCGAAGCCTTCTACACCCATTTTACCAATAAGATCATCCCTGATTATGATCAGCAAGGATTGATTATTTACGAAAACACCGATGGCTGGGCTCGAACCATGGGAATTAGTGCCAATGTGAATCACAACTTTAAGTTTCCTGTAAGCTTAAACCTTGGTTTGAACATATTGAATTCTACAGAAACTGAATATGATGAAGATGGCGTTGAAGTAACTGAAAACTTATTATATGCTCCAAGAATGAGCACTGTTTTAACCGTCAACTATCAACTCGCAAAACAGCAGATTACCTTTGCTTATACAGCTCAATATACTGGAGTTATGGCCCTGCCAGAGGTATACGAGTTAGATGAAACAGGAACTCCTGTCAGTGAACCAAGACCATTAACGAGCAAACCCTTTAGCTTACATCAAGTACAGATATCCAAAGATTTCAACAGTAATTACACATTGTATCTTGGTGCAAATAACTTGTTCAATTTTGTTCAAAAAGAATCTCCTTTGGTTGGTCATGATGATCCTAATTATGCTCCTGGTTTCAGCCCGTATTTTGACACTTCATACGTATATGCACCAAATCACGGAAGAGAATTCTATATTGGGTTTAAATGGAATCTTAATAGATCTGCCAAAAATCAAGTAGTAGCAGAACGATAGGTAATAGCTTCATCCAGGAATCAATTTTTTAAACTTGTTATTTATAAAAATTGAGACCAGGAACTTGGTCAAGTTCTAAGACTCATGAGCTGCAGCTTATATTTACCGTAAACTTAGTTCTAGCCTGTTTTCATGATTACAATTAGTTGGTAGGGACAATTAAAAAAAACTGCCTTTCAGCAGTTTTCTTTTATTTTCATCTTGTTGAGAATTATTCATCATCGCAAGTTCCCAAGAAGTCCTCTTCATGATGTTGCAAATGTCCCCAAATGGCATTTACACTAACACAAATCGTTTTTCCTTTGTGACAGATATATACTTTTTTGCTATTCTTATCACAAAATTTATATCCATTATCATCATCGTCTCCTTGGCTACTTTCAACAATCGAATCTTCTTCCGAATCATCATCAGTACTGTCATCTGAACCATTATTTGAGTCATCATCTGATCCTTCTTCAGGGTCATCCTCTGAGCTCTCACTTGAATTCTCTTCTGATTCATCATCTGAACTACCATCAGAACCATCATTTGATTCATCATCTGATCCTCCGTCAGAGCTATCCCCTGAAACATCACCTGAAACATTTTGCGATTCATCATCTGAACCACCATCTGCTTCCTCTCCTGAAGCATCATTGGATCCATCGTCAGAATTGTCTTCTGAACTCTCACCTGAACTACTTTCTGATTCTCCCCCAGAGGCATCTCCAGATCCATTATCGGAACTTCCATCAGATTCTTCTCCTGAGGCATCTCCCGAATCACCTCCAGAATCACCGTCTGAAGCATTATTGAAACTTTCACAGGCTTGAACCGCCATATCCAAAGTTCCTTCCAATTCTATTAAACTATTCAGAACCGTTTCATTACCATCTGTATCCAATAAAATAATTGGAAAATAAATGAACATCTCATAATTCTCAGTATGAACACCGGCTTGATTCTCATAGGAAAATTCCTCTATAAAAGCCAATAATTCTTCATCTGAATTGATTTCTCTTGTGACAGGAACTGGGTCATCTCCAGAGTACACTTGGAAATTCATAGGATATAAAAAATAGGTACATTGACCATCATCTCCGGTGGTCCCCTTCGATAAATCTCCTTTATTTTGAGTCGAGATCTGATCCGAATCACTTTGAATCGCAGCCTTCATAAGCGAAAGCAATTTTGAATCTTTTGTCAGTTTATTTTCGGCGTCCCCAAAAGGCTCTTCGAATTCACTTTGACAAAACGCAAGCAGGAATAATGGCAGAATTAATAGATATTTGAAAATACCCAGTTTGTTTTTTAAATGTTTCTTTTTCATAGCAATTTATTAGA
>CAYQPI010000256.1:0-8973 GCA_964419405.1 uncultured Flavobacteriaceae bacterium | reverse complement strand
AAAAATTTTGGTGTGGGACTGAGCTATAAGTACTTTAAAGCTAAGTTTGATATGAATCGCAGTATATGGAAAGGTTCAGCAGATTTACTATATGAAGGACCGTTGATCTCGATAAGGGGTAATTTTTAGGTGAAAAATGATTCGATGGTCTGGTATAGTAGAAAAATGTAGATGAGAAAATATTAGCCTCCTGAAAATTGGTAATACTTTTCATTATTAATTGTAAATCAGGTAAATATTGCAATATGTGCCTCCTAATTTCGTTTTATTCAATTTGCAAATAGATGTTTTTAAATTCTTTCAATTATTTTAGAGCAGTATCGATTATATTTATAGTCATTGGACATTGCGATGTTTTTTTTGATGATATAAAGCCTGATGTTTTTATTGCACTATTTTATAATTTATCATTTGGAGGAACTAGTTTATTTGTATTCATTTCAGGTTTTTTGTTTCATCACATATTTTTAAAAAGGTACAATTACAAGCAGTTTGCTTTTAAAAAAGTTCAAAAGGTACTGTTGCCTTATTCCTTAATGTCTATAGCACCAATTATAAATTATGTATTTGTAAAAGAAAGACCAATAGGGGGAGACACATTCTTCATATCTGATGCAACTGGTGCATATGAAACGTATATTTTACCATCATTGAAGTACTATATGTCTGGTGAACATATGATGGCCTATTGGTATATTCCCTTTATAATGGTTGTTTTTTTTATGTCTCCTTTACACGTATATTTCTCCAGATTGAAGATAAGTATGCAGCTTATTTTGATTTTTATTTTGTTTATTATTTCAACACTCATTCACAGACCTGTTGAAAGTGCAGGATTCTATTTGCTTCAGTCAGTAGTTTATTTCACTCCGATATATTTGTTAGGTATTACCTGTTCTCAACATAAAGAATTTATTTACATGAAATTTCAGGGAAAGGAGTATGTTTTTCTTGTCATAAGCATTTTGTTGGCATTGATTCAATACCATAATGGATTAATTGGAAATTATCACAAATTACCCTTCAATTTTAATGGAATTGATCTTATGATTATTCAAAAAGCAAGTTTATGCTTATTTTTTATGGTCTGGCTACATCGATTTGAAGACAAGGAATTTAAAATACTCGAAGTATTGGCTTCAACGAGTTTTGGAATCTTTTTTATCCATGGATTTGTAATTTTTTTCATGAGAAAACTTCAAATAAAATTCGGGCTGATAATTTCATTTAATTTTTGGCTGAGTTATGTGATGCTCGTAGTTATAGTGATTTTAATTTCACTTTCTATCACGCTGTTTCTTAGGAAGCTATTTCCGAAAAGAAGTGTGAATATAATAGGATGTTAAGTTGGTTATGGATAGTAATAATATTTTATTACTTTCAAGATTTTTATTTAAGTGGTACTTCTTCTGCATGAATTTCACATCCAATAGTTGTCAAGTTTGTCCTCTCTTTTTTGCTGGCGCTATAGTTGACCTCAGTTAATTTTGGGGCCGATAACAGCGCTTTGTTTTGAGGAATAAAGTTATTATTCTTTTCATCGATAAATCTCGGGTCTACAGAAATATTCCCTTCTCCAGTTGGATCCTTCCATCGAGTTTTATAAAAACAATTATAATCAAAAGACCAGTTCATTGATCCACCTTGATTCCATCCAATTTTAGAATCAGAAGAATTTAGAATGATACAATTAATCATACGATTTGAATCGTCTCCGTTTCCTATATTTCTCCACAAAGCATTTGTATCGATAAACGTACAGTTCATAATTTGATTCCCTGTATAAACATCTGTTATTGATGAATCATCTGTAATTCCAAAACACCATTTCATTTCTTTGAAAGAACAGTTAATCCATTTGTTGTTATTACCAAAAGTGGTTTCTGAATTCTCTCCTGTATGTTCGATGGACACGCCGCTCTGTCCTTTTTCACAATGAATGTTTTCAAAGGTATTATTACTTGCACCATCCCTTATCATTAGATGCTGACTACCACCATTTTTCATAGACGTTTCACCTATGGACAGACTATTTTTTGCAACATTATATTTGGATTTGGAGTGAGCAAAAAAATAAGATTCCAAGGTAATTCCTTTGGCTTTGCAATTGTCAATTAAGTTATATTCACATATAATTTTTGTAGACTTTGTTCCAAATCCATGGCCGCGATGTTTCACCCCAGTCCTTTGAGCAAGTGAATTTAAAACGATATTGTTCGAACCTTTCAAAATGACATAATAATCTGTTCCAGAATACTTTTCATTGTTGTCATTTGAATAAACTTGTACATCTGTTGCCAGATTATGAGATCCATAAAAGGCCAAGGCTTCTGCTTTTGCATTAATTATAATGGATTCATTTACCCTCCAATTATCCGAATCACCATTGTAAACACCAGCCATGGCAAACCCACTATAATGCTTTGAGCCATTTCCAATGTTATTTAATATGATTCTTTCAAGCTGTACATTATCGACACTCTTCGTACTGTAAAATCCATTTTCATAATTTTGAGCCTGAATATTTTTTACTATATAAAAATCAGCATTGGTAAGGTCAAAAAATGTATTTTGATTTGAATTTGAGCCGTCAAATAAGGGCATTTCCTTCTTATCTAAATCATTTCCATTATACGTGAGATATAAGCTGGAAATATCACCTGGTTTATCTTTATAGCCTTCAATCTCGATGGGGAGCAATTCAGTTGCTTTGTGGCTTACTTTGACCATTTCTTTCCCATAATTTCCTGCCTTGACCCATATTTTATCCCCTGCAACAACTTTAGTCATTGCAAAACTTAACGTCTTAAACGCGCTGTTATCGTTTAAACCATCGTTTAAGTCATTCCCTGTAGTCGCAACGAAATATTCCTTTCCTTTAAGATTAGATGTAAGCATTTGATTGTCTATATATTCGAGAGTGAAATCATAAATGACCCCATTTCCACCTTCCAATCTAATCGTATTGTTATCCCATGAGGTAAAAGGAGTTGACACCTTGAAGAATTTTTTTTTGGTATTTATTTCGAGAATTTCTTTTCCTGAAATTACAAAACCATCAATACTAAGCCCAGAAACCTTTCCCATGGGTGTATCAAAATAAACTTTGTCTGGTTCAGAATCGCTTACCCTGAAATTAGTTATAATAGGTGTGGGATTTGAGCTTTTATGACTATTATAGTTTAAAAGTTTTGGGTCAATTCTTTCAATTAATTGAGCTTCGGTTTCAAGAGCAATTTGTGCTTGATTATTCTTGTATTTAAAAAAAGTCATCATTCCCGCGGCAAGTATGAAACAAATTAAGAGCAGGTATTTTATGATAGTCATATTTTGAGTTGTTTTTTTAATCATATTTTTTATGCCTAAAGGTTAAATATAATCAAAATGTAGATATAAAAGGATTGTGTCAAACACAGTTTTTTTCTTCTCAAAATTTGGAGTAGGATATGTCTTGTTATTGTTTAATTTCTTAAAGTGGATGCACCTTAATAGCGAATAGACTACATTTGAACTATGAATGCCAGTTTGATTTCATATTTATCTTTTTTGATCAGTTTTCAACTTTTGTTTGTAGGACTTTTTTTGTTGACCCATAAAAGAGGGAACAAAAGAAATAACAGACTGCTGGGTACATTGTTTGTATTGATCGCCTGGAATATGGTGGACCTGACACTGCAGATGAATGGCTTTTTTTTTGGATGGGAATGGATACATGTTATAGATAGTGGCTTTTTTCTTCTTTATGGCCCCCTGATATATCTGTATGCCCAGGGTGTTATGTTTAAGGATTTTCAACTATCTAAACGAGAGCTGCTACATTTGATACCGTATTTCTTCTTGATGGCTATTTTACTTTCTTCTCAAAGTTTCAAGCCTCCGAGTACGTCTGAAGAAATTATGACTAGTATCATGTCTTGGCAGTTTTATGTGATCAGCGGATCTATTTATTTACACTTCTTTGTGTATCTGTTGATAACCCACAAGTCGATTTCGGGGTATAGAAAGGCATTAAAAAATAAGTATTCTCAGATCGATCAGATGAATCTTGACTGGTTAAGTTTTTCTGTGAATACCTTTGGGCTATTAACTGTGGCTTCATTGATCCAAAATTTTATTGCCTTGGCTCAAAATGAGATGGTTTTTATGATCACCTTGATTCTCCTATTATTTTTTGTTTTTTATTTTGTGAACAAGGTCATCATTAAGGCCCTCAAACAACCTGAGATTTTTGCTGGTATTCAAAAGGTTGAAACGGCTAAATACGCGGGTTCAGGGTTGACAGCGGAGCAGGTTAAAACCTATGAGGCTGAACTTTTAAGGTTTATGGAGGAAGAGAAACCTTATTTAAATCCACAGGTCAATCTCCAGGAGCTATCCTCGAAAATGACTCTTACATCGAAAAATTTGTCTCAAGTAATCAACCAATGCTTTGATAAAAGCTTTTTCGACTTCATAAATAGTTATAGGATCAAAGAGGTCCAAAAGATATTAAGAGAATCTGAAGATGAAAAACTAACCGTGATGGAAGCTATGTATGAGGCAGGATTTAGTTCTAAATCTTCTTTTAATACAGCATTTAAGAAAGAAACCGGGCAAACACCAACTGAGTATAGAAAGTCACTTCAATAGGCCCTTGGAGGTATTCCATCCATTTCTTACCTGTGTCTGAACAGTTAAATAATAATCGTTCAATACCAGCAATTCACGTTGTATCCATATGATCCAGAAAAAAACTACAGTTTTATTAGGGTTTTTTAAGACCCTTCTCCCTGTTGTAAGTAATAGTAGAAATAATCTTTAAAAATATAATTATGAAAACAACAATGAAAACACTAGTCTTACTGCTTTTAACAGTAACTTTTGGATATAATTTACAGGCTGCATCAAACCCTCCGATTGACAATGATAAGAAAGTCAATGCAGAGGAGCTTGTACAAAAGACGGAACGAGCAGTTGCCTTTATTGTAAAGGCGGGTCAGGAAACCACAGATGAGAACCTAAAGAGAAAAAACAAACACTCAGAGCCTTTCTGGAATTCGGTAAAAAAACTGAATTCGGCCGTTGAGAAATTGAACAACAGCTTGTTTCTAAAAGATGATGGCTTCCATAAAGCTTTAGGAGAGACTGTGACTGCTAAAGAACAACTTCTTACCACCTATGAAATGTTAGGTGCCAAGGACCCTAAAGTTAAAGAAGGAATAAACAAAGCCTCTTTGGCTGTATCATTATTATATGATAATTATAGCAAGGAAGCGTTGCGTAAAAAGGACGGTGCAGAATTGACATCCAAGGAGAAAAAACAGTTGGATGAAATTAAATTCAAGAACAAAGAGCTACAAGGTAAGCTTACTGAGCTTGAAGCAAAAGTGGGTAACAATAAAGAGATGTTGAAAAAAGTAAAAAAGATCAAGGAAAAGTCTAATCAAGTAGTGCATTGTGGACATCATCCTTCAGGATTTTTCTTTGCCATGTCTGCAATGCATATGATTAATGGATGGATGTGGGCTTACCACTGGTACTGGGGTCCATGGGGAGGATGGTACCCGGGATTCTATTATGGTTATGTTGATATCTATGTGGATGTTTTTGATGACTATGCTTATGACTGGGGATATTTAGATGGAGCCATTGATGCCTATGACTACGATTTGGATGTCGATTTGATGCCAGTAGAAATGGATGGAGCCGATGCTTATTTAAATGACACTTATGATCAATATGATACCTACCAAGATCAGGCCTATGACAATGAGATGATTCAGGAGGAAATGATCCAGGAAGAAATGATGCCATATCAAGAAGTGATGCCTGAGCAGTATGATGAGATGCAGCCTCAAATGCAGCCACAGATAGAATATGAGATGATGGATAGTTATCCGGCAGCAAATGACATGGATTATATGGATATGCCTATGGATTTTGATTATTAAGGATTATCACTATGAGAATGGTTTTTTTAATAATGAAAAGCAGGGAGTATTCTCCCTGCTTTTTGATTGAAATGAGCTTCTTTTTAGTAATGAAATAAGCATCTTTTGAAACTTAAAATGTAAGAGAGGATATGTAAGGCCCGATTATTGATGATGATTCAATGATCAGACTGCTGCATATGATAAAAACTTTTATCTTTGTGAATATCGACAAACGAATTGAACAGTTAGGTTTCAATTTCGGCGGTGTCTAAATAGATTCTTATGATAAATAAATATTTAAAATTAGTTTTATTAACGCTTTTTTTATTTCAATTCGCGGGCTATGCCCAGGATGAAAATGATGAGCCTTTGTTAGGGCTTCCTGGTGATGATCTGGATTTGTATGCAGTATTAGATCTTTTTCAAAACTCTAAAACGATTGAAGCATTTGAAACATCCTTGAATGATGAAAAAACAGGGGTAAATAACCTGGATCTTAATAACGATGGAAAGGTAGATTTTATTAAGGTTGTCACAGAGCAAGACGGGGACGATTTTTTGTTTATACTACAAGATCCGATCAGTGAAAAAGAAACACAGGATGTAGCTGTTATTGCGGTTTCTAAGGATGAAGCAGGCAAGGTGTATATGCAAATTATTGGAGATGAAGCTTTGTATGGGAAGGATTATATCGTAGAGCCGGCAACAGATGTGCAGGCTGCAGCTACGGCAAATCCAGGCTATGTTGGTGAAGATCCGGTCACTGTGAATGTTGAGGCGACCACAGAAGTTGTGGTTGTTGAATCAACACCTGTGGTACAATATGTATATTCAACAACCTATGTGCCCTATTACACGCCCTATTACTATGGGTACTACCCTCATTGGTGGAGGCCTGTAGCTGTGGTCTCAATTGGTATTTATAGACGTAATCACTGGCATCACCATCACCATCACTACCATCGAGGTCGTGGCTCTGTTCATGTTCATCATCACAATCATTACAATAACTATAACAGAAACAAAAGAAATACATCAAATACGGTAAATAATAATATTAAAAACGGCAACTTTAAAACAGCCGGTCAAACTGGTTCTCGCCCAAGTACTTCTCAAGGAAATCGTGCAGGGAATAGTGCAGGAGCATCAAATAGAGCTTCTACTTCGAACAGATCAGCTGCATCAAATAATAAGGCAACTACAAATAATAGAGCGTCGAACAGTTCTCAAAATAAAAGCAGTAGTGCTAATAGAAGTTCTAATTATAACAGGTCATCATCATCTTCACAACGATCATCAGCGTCGCGATCTATGAATTCATCAAACCGTTCGTCTGGTGCCTCACGATCAGGTGGAGGCAGATCTATGGGCGGAGGCCGTCGAAGATAATGTACTGTTGTTTTACCTTGATGAATGCTTAGTCAAGTGGCATATCAGAGGCACTCATGTCTCTGAGACAAACATATTGGCCATCTCTTTTTTCGAATAGGCTCATGTAATTCCCTGTATTTATAGCAGTATTGGTTGAATCAACTACTGTATAATAACCAATTTCTAAAACCTGCATACCGTCGCTTGATGGAAAAACTTCTGTCGTGGTAAATGAAATTTTATTACTGTTTGAATTAAGATCAGACATCAGAAATTCAAAACGCTCTTGTTTATTACTGATAGGAGCCATATTTTGGTAATAGGTCACAGCATCGTCTGCATAGTAGCCTATTTTCTTCACTTCTCCCGTATTATAAATTGAAGCAAATTGATTTTCTCTTTCTTGAATTTCTTTTTTAATCTGTTCTTTGTCGATCACAACTGTCGCTTTTTCGCCATCAGTAGCATTGCATGAAGTCATCATTAGTAGTAAAAGGAACAGGGTGGATATTGTAGGAATCAAGTTTTTCATATCATATGGTATTAAAATGAATAGGAGTATTTATGTCAAAAATAGGGTAAATACCTCAATTTTTAAAAATATTACTAAAATTAACGAAGTATGTATAAGCAGGGAATTCAAGAAAGGCCCGATTGAACTAGTCAATCGGGCCTTTCTTTGATTACAATGAGTATATTTTTGAAAAGAGGGTTCTATTGATTATGGTAAAAATCTTTCCTGCCCTTTGAGTCCTAATACAAAGGCATCCTTATAACCTTTCTGTATCATTTCATTTAAATGCTTTTCGGCTTCTTCTTTAGAGGTAAATACACCAGAATAGAAACGATTATATCCATCGTCATATCGTTGATTGAATAGGCCTGAAGATGTATCGTAGTTTCCTGTTTTTACATTTTTTTGGAAGGCTCCAATTTGAACAGAATAAACCTCGGTATCGCTAGAAAAATCATAGGCAGATCCATCAAGATCTTCCGTAAGGTCCTCTTCTATTTTTTCAATTGCTGCTAGATTCTCGGCCTCAAGAAGGATTTCAAGGTCTCTTAAATTGGCTGCTTTTTCTGCAGTCATGATAACCTCTTCGTCAATGGCGTTAAATGCGGCGACATAAGCCTCCTTTGATGCGTTTACATCTACGTCAATTTTTACAGCGGCCATGGGAACATCATCAATTACCTGAGCGGCAAAAACATTTAATTCATCACCTTCAGTTTCTTTGTCTGAAGCAAAGTATAAAACATCACTTTCATCTACATAAGGAAAAACTTCTATTTCGGTCGTATTGATTTTTGGACCCATGTTTGAAGGGGTGCCATAGGTACCTTTTTCGAGAAGATCAACAACAAAAATATCGGTTTTTCCTGTTGATTCAGGACCATCTGAAACAAAGTATAATTTAGAATCATCACTGCTTAATGAAGGATGACCGGTAGAGTGTTTCTTACCATTAAAAGGCAGCATTTCCAAATTCACCCAATCGCCATTTTCAGCGACATCAGCTTTGAATAATTGTAGTTGAACAGATTTTTTTATTTTAACATCAGCAGCCTCCTTGTTCTTTACTTTTATTTTTTTATTGGCGCTAAAGAAAACAGTTTTCTGATCTTTTGTGAAAGCTACCATGTTTTCCTGAATATCAAAACCAGGATTGTCTAACCATGCATCCTCAAC
>CAYQPI010000255.1:0-2939 GCA_964419405.1 uncultured Flavobacteriaceae bacterium | reverse complement strand
CGGACTGAGTAGAATTCAGTTTACCCCGGATTTATTGCCATCTGATGTCACAGGAACCGAAATTTATCAACCTGAAACTGAAGAAAAGTTTATTTTCCAAAAAGGACCTATCTTCAATAACCTGATTTTGGCAGATGAGATCAATCGTTCTCCGGCAAAAGTGCAAAGTGCCTTACTAGAGGCTATGGAAGAAAGACAGGTGTCCGTGGCCGGAAAAACTTATCAAATGGACCCCTTATTTATGGTCATGGCAACACAAAATCCGGTTGAACAAGAAGGGACCTATCCCTTGCCTGAAGCTCAGATGGACCGTTTTTTAATGCACGTAACCATTGATTATCCGGATGACGACTCAGAATTGGCAATTATGAGACTCAACAGGAGCGAGCAAGAGACTAAAAACCCTGAAAAGGTAGAAGAAAAATTATCTCCTACCGTCATTTTTGAAGCGAGAGAGGAAATCGCGAAAGTGAATATTACAGAAAATATGGAGCGTTATATGGTTGACATTGTATCAGCTACAAGGTATCCTTCAAAATATAATGAAACACTTGACAGTTGGATCGATTTTGGGACCAGCCCCAGAGGAACCATTGCCCTGGACAGAGCGAGTAGAACTCATGCCTGGATGAATGACAATGAATCTGTTACACCTGATGACATAAGAGCTGTGGTACACGATTGTTTACGCCATCGTTTGATATTGAGCTATGAGGCCAATGCTGAAGGTATTTCGGCAGATCAGGTGATCGATGAAATTCTAAAACAAGTCGCAGTAGTCGGATAATTGAACTATGAGTGAAAAGCCTACATATCCATCTGATATTTTTGTTTCTCTTCAAGATCTATTGAAGATGGAACATATCGCTTCTGGATTTAGTTTTTTGGCAAAAAAGCAAAAAGTCAGGAGTATCCTTGGCGGAAAGCACGCTTCTAAATTAAGAGGTAGAGGCTTGGATTTTGAAGAGGTTCGCAATTATGTTGCCGGAGATGATATAAGAAACATCGATTGGAAGGTCACTGCACGTACCCAAAAAACGCATTCAAAAGTATTTAGTGAAGAAAAAGAAAAGCCGGCCTTGATCGTTGTGGACCAAACCAAATCTATGTTTTTCGGGTCTCAAAAAAGGACCAAGTCGGTGGTTGCAGCTGAACTTGCTGCCCTGGCCGCTTTTAGGGTTCAAAAAGAGGGTGACAGGGTTGGTGGAGTAGTCTTTGCCGATGATGGTCTGGATATTGTTTTTCCTAAAAGAGACAGAAAGAACATTCTTCGTTTTATGGAAAAAATAGTCTCCAGAAACCGAAACTTACAGCATACGGCCCCTTTAAATTTTGAAACAGCGGTTAAAGAAATATTCCTGAAAGTCAGAAATATCGTAACCCATGATTTTTTAGTGATCATCATTAGTGATTTTCACAGGTATTCGCCACAGGTCATCAAAAACATCACCTATATTTCACAACACAACGATGTGGTTTTATGCAAGGTGTTCGATCCTATGGAACGCGAGATTCCTCAACATAAGATCATTGTTGGAGACCAGGATAAACAACTGGTTGTTGATGGGGGGAAAAAGGATGTGAAACAAAATTTTGAAAAGGGTTTTGATCAGGATTTTGAAAAATTTGAAGGTCAAATGAAAAAGTACAGAATTCCTTTACTTACCGTAGACACTGTCACAGATGTGGATAAGCAGCTGAAAGAAATTCTTAAAGGCGGGAAACGATGAAAGCAATGGCCCTTCTATTTTTTGTATTCCTTCCTCAAGGAGATATCGCTCAAACAGATGACTTGGGTACTATTTTAGAACCTGACCCCTTGGTTTTTACCTTTGAGACAGTTGGTTGGAAATATCTGGGGATTTTGTTGCTCGCGATTGGAGTACTTCTTTTGGTTACGTACCTAAGACAGTATCAAAAAAATAAGTACAAAAGGGAGGCCATTAAAAAAGTGAATCATATCAATGGTCAAACGGTCAGCAGTCAGCAAAAGTTAAACCAGGTCAATGTTATTTTAAAACAAGTAGCCATCATCAGTTTTGGAAGGGTGCAGGTGGCGAATTTGTACGGAGATGAATGGTTTTCCTTTTTAGATTCAAAACACAAGACCAAGGGTTTTGCTAAATATGCCGATACTTTTAAGAATGCTTTATACAGTGATAAAGAGGTGGACGAGCCTACACTTGAAGCAATTTCAGTAATCACTAAAAAATGGATCAATCACCATGGATGAGAATTTTGAAATAGCATATTTCTGGGTGTTTTGGTTATTACCCTTGCCGCTTTTAGTCTATTGGCTCTTACCGCCACTTAGAATAAGAAGCGCCTCTTTGATGATTCCGAATCTGCAAAAAGCGCAGCAATATTCGGGTGAGAAGGCCAGAAACTCGGCTATGGTGAAACGCAGAAATTTCTTTTCCCTGGCTTCTTTGGCCTTGATTTGGCTATTATTATTGATCGCACTCTCATCGCCTCAATTGGTGGCCGACCCTGAAATGAAAGTGAAGACCTCAAGAAACTTTTTAATTCTTGCAGATATTTCATTTAGCATGGCTCAAAATGACTGGATGATCGATGGTCAAAAGGTGCGTCGCTGGGATGGAGTGAAAAGTGTGATGCACGACTTTATTTCTAAAAGAGAAGGTGATAGGATGGGACTTATTTTTTTTGGTTCCAGCGCCTATATTCAGGCTCCTTTTACACCAGATCTGGTTACCGTGGATGCCATGTTGGAAGAGGCAGATGTAGGTATGGCCGGACAAATGACCAATATCGGAAAAGCTATGGTAAAGGGGATTGAAATGTTTGAACAGGATACCATAAAAACCAAGGTCATGTTGTTGTTGACCGACGGAGTAGATGCAGGGACAGACATTCTTCCATTGGATGCAGCCGACCTGGCAAAGAATGATTCCATTCATGTGTATACCATTGGTATC
>CAYQPI010000254.1:0-3277 GCA_964419405.1 uncultured Flavobacteriaceae bacterium | reverse complement strand
ACAAGGCAGAAAGAGATGATTTGGAGAATCATGTTGTTTACATTCTTTTTCATAACAATAAGTTCATGCGAGAATTACATGTTTACAAACTGAAAACCAGACATTTCAATGTCTCTAAGGTCTATTTCAGTTTCATTTAATAAGATGCCATGTTCCACATAGGCTTTTAAATTTGTCAGCCAAAATGACCAGCCATTACTGCATCCGTTGTATATTTCCATTTTACTTTTTTCATCTATAGCAATTTTACTTTGTTCAAGGCAAACTAATACACGTCCTTGGTCTTCTTTTAACTGAACACTTACCAGGCCATCAGCAAAGGTGAAGGCAAGAAAATCTTTGTCGTTTGCTTTAACAATCTCACCAGCTTCTTTTCCGTCCCAGTTATGCCACCTCCATTCAAAAACGTCGCCGTTTTTTACAGGCTTGTTGGCTGCTATGCTCTCGGTACCGCGCCTATAAACGGCGTGACGTAGAAACCAGGAACAGATGCCTTCTGAAGTTGCCCAAAGCCTATAAATATCTTTTATAGTTCCCTTGATGTAAATCTTTTTTTTAAAAGCGGTCCAGTTTTCAGCTTGCATAATTAAACAATACTAGTTTTTAACTGCCCTGAATTCACATGGTTTTAGCGCAGTTATCATTGCGATGAAGTCAAATATAGCAAAATAAAAAAAACTTGCTATCAGGAAATAACGAGCACCCAATTTTGGTCGTTACTATTTTATGGATGAAAATGTGTTCTTTCCTTTGATAAAGTGCTCCCAAACGATGCTAAAGCAATAGAAGTAATTTGTCTGTTTAAAAGATAGTGCCCGCCTTTTTTTAAGCATTTTGCGAAGATGCCAGTAAAAGCTTAGGTGGGCTTTGATAATCGCCCAGGTATGCACTGGTCGTAACTCAAGAGTAAATTTAATTCCGGCAACTGCATCGAGAACCAGTCTGAAAAAGATCACCAGAAAAACAAAGCGTTTTGGTACATTTTTCGCAATTGTAAACAGGCTGTTCCTAAAGTTTAGGTAGGTTTTATGAGGATTTGATTCTTGAAGAGTAGCGCCACCTACATGATAGACTTCAGACGAACCGACATACTTTATGTGATGCCCTTCATTCTGAACCCTCCAGCAAAGGTCAATTTCTTCCTGATGAGCAAAGTACTCTTCGTCAAAACCCCCAAGCTCATGGTATAGATCTGATTTTATAAAAAAGCAGGCTCCGGAAGCCCAGAAAATATCTGCCTGATCATTAAATTGTCCCTGGTCGGTTTCGAGCTCCATAAAAATACGGCCTCGGCAAAACGGGTAGCCCATAAAATCTACAAAGCCACCACCTGCTCCGGCATATTCAAATTTAGACCTGTCTTTATAATCTAAAAGTTTAGGTTGAATTATCGCTGTTGATGCGTTTTCTTCGTACACTTTAATAATGGGTTTGAGCCAGTTCTTCGTAACCTCAATGTCTGAGTTTACCAAAGCATAGATATCGGCATCAATATGTTTTAAGGCATCGTTATAGCCTTTAGCATAGCCGCCATTCACGCTGTTTTGTACAATGTTGACCTCAGGGTAATGTTCTTTTAAAAAGGAAACAGATGTATCTGATGAATTGTTATCGGCCACATAAACCTCAGCATCTTCAATACTGTATTTCACGACAGACGGAAGGAATTTTTCCAGCAAGTCGCGTCCGTTCCAGTTTAAGATTACAATGGCTATTTTCAAGGCTGGTAGAAATAATTAGTAAAGGAGTGCAAACATAGCTTTTTTCGTGAATCAAAACTATTAAACCATTTAATTTTAAGAATAATTTGGTATTTCTTTTAAAAAGGTATACTTCTTGGCTTTATGGTCCATTTGGCAATAGAAATGATCTAATCCATTGGTCACAATTAAATAACTGGCATTGAGCTTCATATTGTATCTCGCAATTTGATCAAAAGTGTCTTGACCGATTTTCACATGACTTGCCTTACATTCAACAATAATATAGGGGGCGCCTGTTTTGTCAAATATCAGAATATCAGTTCTTTTGATCGTATTATTGACCTTGCATTGCTTCTCTATGGCAATAAGTGAGAGTGGGTATTTCTTTTCTTTATGGAGAAATGAAACAAAGTTTTGACGCACCCATTCCTCATCTGTTAAAACAAGGTCTTTTTTTCTGATCTGGTCAAAAATATAAAGCTTATTTTCTTTATTTTTGATGCGAAACGAATACGTTGGCAAATTGAGGTTTGTCATGGGGTAAAAGTAAGGAACTTCTGATAATTTATGAATAGAATCACGCAGATCGTCGATGATATAAAATCGAAAAATACCAAACCTATCTATTTTCTAATGGGGGAGGAGTCTTATTATATTGATAAGATCTCTGATTATATTGAGAATAATATTTTGGCAGAAGAAGAAAAGGGTTTTAATCAGATGATTTTGTATGGAAGAGACGTCAGTATTGAAGATATTGTCGCAAATGCCAAGCGTTTCCCTATGATGGCTGACAAGCAAGTGGTTATTGTGAAAGAAGCACAGGATCTGTCGAGAACGATTGAAAAATTGGCTGCCTATGCTGAGAATCCACAGCCAACAACTGTCTTGGTCATCTGTTATAAATATAAAACCATTGACAAGCGTAAGAAATTGGCAAAAACGGTGGCAGAAGTTGGCTGCTTGTTTGAAAGCAAACGATTGTATGATAACCAGGTGAGTGACTGGATTAGCAGTACCTTGAAAGACAAGGGCTTTCAAATCGAACCAAAAGCGGCACATATGCTGGTCGAATTTTTAGGTACAAATCTTTCAAAAATCGATAACGAGTTAGATAAGCTCGCAGTAATTTTAGAGCCGGGATCGGTGATTACAGCATCTCATATAGAACAAAATATAGGGATTAGTAAAGACTTTAATAATTTTGAATTACGCAAGGCTATTGGTGATAAGGAATTGGTCAAGGCAAATCAGATCATCCAGTATTTTGCTCAGAACCCTAAAAGTAATCCTTTGGTGATGACCATTTCATTGTTGAATAGTTTTTTTACCCAGCTTTTATTGTATCACGGTTTAAGAGATAAAGGTAAAATCAATGTGGCAAAAATGCTGCGAATTAACCCGTATTTTGTCAACGAGTATCAAAGAGCCGCCAGAAATTATCCTATGAGAAAAGTGGCACAGGTCATTGCAGGGTTGAGAGAAGCAGATTTAAAAAGCAAGGGGGTAGGGGCTTCAAATTTAGCTCAGGGTGATATTTTAAAAGAGCTGCTGTTTAAAATAATGCACTAAAA
>CAYQPI010000253.1:0-2251 GCA_964419405.1 uncultured Flavobacteriaceae bacterium | reverse complement strand
AATCATAAACGGCAATTTTTTTATCCTGACCTGATTTGTCAAGTCCATAGGCCAAAGCCGCCGCGGTAGGCTCATTGATGATTCTACTCACCTTCAACCCGGCAATTTCACCGGCTTCTTTGGTGGCCTGTCTCTGCGCATCGTTAAAATAAGCAGGTACAGTTACAACCGCTTCTTTTACTTCTGTCCCCAAATAGTCTTCAGCAGTTTTTTTCATTTTCTGCAAAACCATCGCAGAAATTTCCTGAGGCGTATACAATCTTCCGTCTATATCAACTCTCGGGGTATCATTATCTCCTTTAACCACTTTGTAAGGAACTCTTTCAGCTTCCATTTTAGATTCTGAAAATTTATTTCCCATAAATCTCTTGATAGAATATACAGTTTTAACAGGATTGGTTACCGCCTGACGTTTTGCAGGATCTCCAACCTTTCTTTCTCCATCTTCAACAAAAGCAACGATCGAAGGCGTTGTGCGTTTTCCTTCAGCATTAGGAATTACAACCGGTTCATTCCCTTCCATTACAGAAACGCATGAGTTGGTTGTTCCTAAATCTATTCCAATTATCTTACTCATAATATTATATTTTAATTTTAATCTAAACTTTCATTTTAATAACTGTTGCTGTATAGTCAATGATTATGCCATTGCTGAAAATATTATAATATGTCACCTTTCTGACAATATTTAATGACAGAGTGACATAAATCATAGATATGCTCGTCATTATTGTCGGCTTGGCTGAAGATATTTTAATGATTGTTTTGTGTTTTGAACGAGAAGCCCTTACATTTGATTCTATAATCTTTAAGAAGTTTTCCTGTGAGGATTCTATGTATCAGCCTCTTTATTTGCCTCTGTTTACACCCTGTAAATTCCCAAGAATCCCTTTCAAGAGAATTTAGAGGTGTATGGGTGGCCACAGTTGGCAATATTGACTGGCCTAGTTCAAAAGAACTGAGTACCAAAGAGCAGCAAAAAGAAATCATCAATTTACTCGATTTGTTCAAAGGGATGAATTTTAATGCGGTTGTTTTTCAAATCAGGCCCTCAGCGGATGCTTTTTACCGATCTCAATATGAACCCTGGTCCTTTTACCTTAACGGAACAAATGACAAAGCTCCCAGCCCTTACTACGATCCTTTAGCCTTTATCATCTCTGAAACACATAAAAGAGGCATGGAATTTCACGCCTGGCTGAATCCATACAGGGCCGTTGTCAATATTTCAGAATATCGCTCTAATCCGTATCCTCTGACCTATGAAAAACCGGAGTGGTTCATTAACTACGGAAAAAATAAATATTTTGATCCAGGCCTACCCGAGGTTCGTGCATACACGAATAAAATTGTGACAGATATCGTTTTACATTATGATGTGGATGCCATACACTTTGACGACTATTTTTATCCTTATAAAATTCCAGGAGAAAAATTCGAGGATGACAGAAGTTTTACATCCCATGGTGGTACTTATTATCCTGACAGGAAAGATGACTGGAGAAGGGAAAATGTAAACACCATTATTGGTGAATTACAACATACCATAAAAACCTTAAAACCCTGGGTACAATTTGGCATCAGTCCGTTTGGGGTTTGGAGAAATGACAAAGATGACCGTAGAGGATCAGCTACTGATGCAGGGCAAACAAACTACGATGATCTATATGCAGATATTGTACTGTGGATGAAAAATGGCTGGCTTGATTATGTAATGCCACAGGCATATTGGCATATTGGGCATGATAAGGCCGACTATAAAACAATTGTTCAATGGTGGGCAGATAATTCATTTGGAACCAACCTCTATATTGGCCATGCCATGTATCGTTTGGGTGTGAAGAGTGAAGATCAGGCCTGGAATAGCTCACCATCAACCCAAATCGAAAAACAGCTCATTTTTAATAAGAGTATTTCTCAGGTCAAAGGCAGTGTTTTTTTTAGTGCCAAGTCTTTTAAAAACAATCCCTTTAAAATCAACCAAACCTTTGAAAATAAACTCTATAAATACCCGGTCTTGCAACCAATCGCAAATAAAAACAAGAAATCCTCTCCTCAAGCTGTAAAAAACCTCCGCTTGTCAAAGTTAAAAAACAAACAGTATTTGCTTCAATGGGACATCACGCCTGAACATATCGAATACCAGGCTGTCAAGTTTTTGGTATTCCTATTTGAGGATAATGAAAAGCCAGATATCAATAATAATTCAAAAATCATAGAGCTCACTGGAGAGTCAAGTCTGATACTTTTA
>CAYQPI010000252.1:0-7322 GCA_964419405.1 uncultured Flavobacteriaceae bacterium | reverse complement strand
ATAGAACCCATAGGAGGAACTTTTTTATCACGCCTAACTGTTGATATGGATCTGGGAATTACAGTGACCAAGGCAAATGACTTTAGACAGATCACTACCAATTTAAATGCGACTTACCTGGCCTATAAATGGCGTGCGAGGGGTCTGTATAAAACTGTGATCAGCAGGCAGGAAGGTGCTGCCGATATCAATAGAATGGATGCTGAGCTCGGTGGAGACTATTACCTCCCGCATGACTGGTTTGTGAATGCAAAGGCGATCTACCTGTCAAATGATGAACAATTATTAGATCTTAGATCGACCTATCAAGCAGGTGGAGGTTATTATTTTATTCGAAATAATTCTATGTTTTTCAATGCCAATGCGGGTGTCGCTTATACAACAGAGAACTTTTCGAGCGACTCACCGGATAGAAACAGTACAGAAGGCTATATTGGTGTTGGTTTTAACAAATACGCTATAGGCGATTTAAGCATTCAAACTGCTGCTGCGCTTTATCCCAGTTTTTCGCAAAGTGGGAGGTACAGAGTTGATTTTAACTTTGATATGAAGTATGATCTTCCGCTTGATTTCTATATCAGGTTAGGATTATCTTATAACTATGATAACAAACCAGTTGAGGGAGCGGCCGATAATGATTATGTATTTACGACCTCCTTTGGTTGGGAATGGAATTAATAGGTCTAGGATTTTATTTCAGAATGATGCGTTTCTTTTTTTAAGTTGATGATCATCTCATCTGTGACACCTAAATACCTTCTGCTTCCCAAGTAGCGATTGGTGTTAAAAGCATCATAGCTGGGAGATTCAGGATCTATTGATCCTATTTTAACCCTTCCCGATGCATGGATAAATTCTCCTTTATTGTTGTCTAACCATATGCCAACATGAGTCACTCTTTGTTTTGTGCTGTCTGTGGCTTTTTTGCCAAAAAAAAGCAGGTCACCCTTTTGAAGCTTACTGAAACTAAGATTTTTATCTATGTTTTTTCCTGCCATGATCTGTTGGGAAGCGTCTCTCGGAATGACCATGCCATTCATTAAATAGACGGTTTTTGTGAATCCACTGCAGTCCATTCCTTTTACCGAAGTTCCTCCCCATAAATAAGGAACTCCCAAGAGTTCTTTGGCATATAACTCCACTAAAGAACCAGAGCCATGAACCTGTTGAATCCATTCAGTATATTTGGTTGCTTCATTTTTTTTCAGATAACCTTCTCTCATGTCAGGATATTGAATCTTATAATAATTGAGGTCCTCTTCTAAAAGTTGAAGTTGACTGCCCAACACAATATCACCAACTTTTTTTAGATCATCACCTGGTGATTGATAGACAAAACCGGATGTATGGGTGTAAACAACCTTAGGGCTTTTTTTCCAAAGGTTGTGTTCTTTAGCTGTTAATAAGCTAACTCCTCCATGATCTACCCATGAGATGTATCCGTCAGGTGTTTGAACTAGATAGAAGTCTCCATTGATTTTAAGCACTTTTAAATCTGTACCTAAGATGGCCTGAGTTGCCAGTTCGGCCGAATGTTTCGGTTTTGAACGGATATTGGCGACAGAATTGTTGACAATAGCATGTTGCAGATTTCCGACAGTAGCATCTGGCAATTGAACGCTCTGGTTTTCGATATTCCAGCCAGATTTTTCCAATTCATTTATGAAGAGTTCAAGTGCCCTTTCTTGGTCGGTTTCGCCTGTTATCACGAGTTTGTCATTTTTCATGCTGAACTGCAAATCAAAAATAGCTACTCGTTTATCAGGTGCATACATTGCTTTTATACTGTCATGGGTTTTTTGCACTGCCTCTAAGTTATAGGTAGTAGCAGATTCGCATGAAAGCAACAATACAAATGATAAAAGAAGAATGCTTAGTCGGTTCAATATTTGCATGACAATCGAGTTTATATGGCTAATCTACAAAATAAGGGTAAATTAAAAAGAAAGGTTGATTTCAGATTGTATTAAGAACAACGTTTTTCAATCCATTCCTTTAAATCATAAAAATTTTGTGGGGCTACTCCGTGGCCAACAGGGTACTCATGGTATTCATGGCTTATATTGAGCCTGTCAAGAAACGGAGAAGTATTTCTGGCCCAGTTTACCGGAATTACCTGGTCCACTGAACCATGGGATACGAAGAAGTCAAGGTTTTTAAAACGGTACTTCTCTAATGGTTTTTGGATTAAGTCTTCGTTTACATAGCCACTTAATGCCACCACATGTTGTATTCTTTCAGGATGATTTAAGGCGTAGGCAGTTGCTAAAATCGTGCCCTGACTAAAGCCAAGTAGAAAAACTTTTTCAGGGTTAAACTTATATGCCGTTGACACTTCATCAAGAAATGTGTCAATAAGGTTTAAGGCGTTTTTTGCTTCTGGAATGTCTGAAAACTTATCACTTGTGCTAGCGTCAAAATGGATGGTATACCAGGCATGACTTCCATAGCTTATAGATAATGGTGCCCTTGCGCTTAGTATTAATAATTCATCCGGTAATTCTTCGGCAAAAGAAAAGAGGTCTTGTTCATTACTACCATAACCGTGAAGCATGATAAGTAACGGTGGTTCAGACTGAGCTGTCTTGGGCTGTCGAACAAGGTGTTCGAGTGAAAATGTACTCATGAAAATTATTTCTGGATGATAATTGTTTAAATGTACTTTCTAATGATTAAGCAATGTTTCTAAACCATTCCTGAAACTGCTCTCCTAATAGAGGAATAGGCTTTTCTTCACCTTGTATCGCAGAGATGAGACCAAGGATCCATAAAATGAATACACCGATGCCTAATGCCGTATCAAACCAGTCAAAATGTGTAAAACGCTGTATGAAATTCACAACAACTCCAAGCAGAAAAATTCCCAATGCTTGCCTGATGTGAAACGAAGCAAAATAATTGTGTTTATTTTGATTCATGATAAAAGCGATCAGGGTTCCAATAATGGTGATATAACTGATGATCGCCATTGTTTTACCTTCTTTTACAGATTGATAGTTCATAACTTTATATGTGTTAAATAAAAGAAATACGATTAATTTAGAATGAGTTTTTTATTGGCGTATATTCCATAAGCTTTTCCTTTAAGTTCTTTTCCTATAAAGGCTGAGTTTTTTGATTTTGACAATATGTGTTGCTCTTCAAAAGTATATTCCAACTCAGGGTTAAAAAGAGTCAGATCGGCATTCTGGTCTTCGTCAATAGTTGAAACAGGAATTTCGAATCTCTTGCAAGGCTTTGACGTAAGACAAGAAATGGTTTCGTCAAGGTCGAGTTCTTTACCAGTACTTCCAAACAAGCTTTCCATTCCGATAGTGCCATAAGCCCCATTGGCAAATTCCACATTTTTATTTTCAATGTCAATTGGGTTGTGATCACTAACGATCATATCAATGGTTCCGTCTTTGACCCCTTTGAGCAAGGCCTTTCTGTCTTGTTCACCTCTCAAAGGCGGTGTAACCTTATAATTTGTATCAAAAGATTTTATCTCATCATCAGTCAGGAACAAGTGATGCGCGGCGACGCTACAACTAACATCAAGCCCCTTTTTCTTAGCCTCCTTAATCAATTTTACTGCTTTGGCCGTTGAAATAGTCGGGATGTGTAATTTGCCACCGGCATATTCGAGAAGGCTAAGATCTCTGGCTATCTGAAGTTCTTCAGATAAATTGGGTATGGAATTCAATCCTAACCTGGTCGTGTTTTCACTTTCATTGACAAGTCCATGAGATCCGATGCCTGCATCTTGTGGAAAACTTAAAACGACAGCATTGAAATTTTGTGCATATAGAAGGGCTATTTTTAACAAATTTGCATTGTCAATAGACTTATTATAATCTCCAAAGGCAATGGCTCCTGAATTTTTCATGTCATATAACTCGGCCATTTCTGCTCCTGCCGCATTTTGTGTCAAATTGGCTATGGGGAATAATTTTACCGCTGAAGAAGCACTCTTTTGAATTAAAAATTCTACAGCAGATTTATTATCAATATATGGTTTGGTATTTGGGTTTAAGGCAATTTTGGTGAATCCTGAACTAGCTGCTACCTCAAGACCATGGTCAATGTTTTCTCGTTCTTCAAAACCTGGTTCTCCTAATGAAACACTGGTGTCAAACCAGCCATTCGAAACATGAAGGTTTTTCAAACGTATTTCTTTATGATTTGACGGTAAATCAATGTTTTTTGCAATTTCAGTAATGATACCCTTACTAATCAAAATATCCATTTTTTTATGGTGATATTTTGAATTGCTATCGATGATCTTTGCAGACCTGAGAAGTATGTTCATTTATTCCTTGTTTTTGATGTCAACAACTAAAAAATTAATTCTTCAAAAATTTCTGAAGCAGAATTTCCATGACTAAAAAAACCAAAGCAAAAATAATAAATAATTGCCATAAATTTTTATTATTATTCCTTTCATTTACGTCGTTTACTGCCTTATTAATTGAATTGTATAGGTGAATATTTTGATATTTCTTTTCTATGGATGACAGGGATTGATAGGCGAGCTTACTTTCACTTCGATCAATATTAAAAGAAATTTTCATAAGAGATTCATCCTGATATTGGAAATCATAGATTCCGGAGCTGTTAGGAAACTCTCTGGTCGTAATTTCAATTTTATTATTTTTTTTGGTCTGGATGGGAATAAACTCTTCCTGACCTCGAACTATTTTTAGCGGCTGATCATCCTTTATTTTATTTGTTTCAACAATCATGTGATTGGTACTTCCTATATTTAAATAGACGCTTTCATTATCTATTTCACCCAAGGAAAAGTTATAAAACAGGGGAACAATTAAAGGGGAATTAGAAAAACTGTTATTCGAAGGTGATAAAGGGGCACTGATAAAAAATACAGTTCCTTCTTTAAAAGGTATTTCAGAGGCGAAATGGCTTAAGTCTTCATATTGTAGTAATGGATTGGCATTACTAAACTTTGTCAGGTATCCATTTCCTATCATTGGGTATTGAAAATTAAAGACTCTTTTATCAAACACCTTGTTATAGAATGGATGTTCATAATTAATTGTGTTAATTCTTTTTATGGAATGAAACGATGAAAGGATAGATCCTGCATTGAATCCAGCCAGCAAGAGGTTATAATTCTCAAGGTTAAGATCAATTGCCGGAATTACAACTAATTTACCTCCTTTGCCAACAAAAGATTGTAAACTTTGCATTAAGGGGTTTGAAATATGATTAACTTCATTCAAGAGGATCAGATCCTGAGACGCAATGTTACTCTGATCAAGCTGTTCAATATCAGCTTGAAGCAGTTCAAAGTTTTTTGCAGGGTAGATTCTGTTCAGCACATCACTTTTTGGTCCTATGATCAAGATCTTGGTTTGAGCTCTTTTTGGAATACTAAAGAACAGGTCATTGTCAAAATTCAAAAATTGATCAGAGATACTTAATTTTCCAAAATTAGGACCTGTGGAAGGGATCTTAAACTCGATGATATCACTGCTATTCTGATCCAGGCTTATTGTAGTTTTACCAAAGAGATCTTCATTTAGGTATAAGGAAACGCTTAGATCATCAACGGTGATTTGATGGCTATTTATCGAAGCCTGTAAACTAATGAAATCGGCATCTCTGTCTGCTACCCAAACACTGTCAATTGACAGGTTTTTTTGATTTGAATTGGAGGGACGTATAAGGTTATACTCTTGGTTAAGATCGAAGAGACTACTGTCAATGGCATCGTTAATTTCTTGAAAATCAGAAAATAAATAAATGTCATAAGAGGTGTTTTCTGTTGATCTAATTTGATTTTTTATTTCAAGCAATACCTGGTTGATACTTTTTCGAACAGGATGAAAATCAAGCTTAACAACAGCCTTGTTAAAACTTTTTGTATCAAGATTTTTCTTTAACTCGTTGTTCGTTAGTAGTGTTTTTGATTCGTAGATGTCTTGTGTATTGTCAAGTAAATAATTCTTATTTAATTGCAGCTGATCTATCCCAGAATTCGATTTGACCTGCATGCTAAATGAATTGTCAAAATAATAAATAGCCGCTCTTTTTTGTAGGTTTTTATTCTTGTTAATAAAGGGTTGGGCAAAGGCAAAGATCAGGGAGGCAAAGGCCAAAAGCCTTGTCAAAAGGATCAATAATTTTTTTAGTTTGGAGCTTCTTCGGGTTTCAAGTTCAATTTCTTTTAAAAACTTTACATTGGTAAAAGATTGTTTTTTAAATCTTTGTAAATGAAACAAATGAATGAGAAGTGGAATCAGAAGAAGAAAAAGAAAAAATAAAACCTCTGGATATTTGAATTGCATTATTCCGAATTGCTTTGGTCAAAAGTAGAGTTTATTTCCCGAGTTTAAAAATTAAACTCGAAACATATAATTGAATGTGCCCGTTTTTATTAAAGTTCGGTTTTTAGCCCCTTGCTATCTATTTTATACCTCTTGTATTTGTTCTTTTTTCTTTCCAAAAGCAACAGTTCTGTGGCTGCTTCTTTGAGGTCAGTTGTAAGTAATTTTCCGTTATAGCGCTGGGTAATTGTTTCTAATGGCGTATGGGCGACCACATGAATTTTAGATTTGTGTTTGTTGAGCATGGCATCTAACTGAGGGCCCAGGGTATCATATTTTACATAGCCTCGATACCAGTAGGGACCATTTTCATAATAAAAGAAATCTCTCATTTTATACCATTGTTCTGATGCATATCTTGTGGTGTCAGGATGGTCCTTCATAAGGTCCAGGTAAATCGGATCTTTCATATACTCATAGGCCTGTTTATTAAATGACTGAAGTGTAAACGGCCCCAAATCCAGTACACCGCCATGAGCAAATACAATTTGGTCAATTTTTAATATTGACACTTTTGTTCTCAGCCAGGCGCCGAGGTATGAATCGATGGGATGAAATAATCTGTCATAACTCATTCCATGAGCAATTGCAATATTTCTCTCTTTGCGGCTAAGATACCTTAGGTCCTTGGTCATTGTCATGATTTCATGATTACCCAGTACCAAATGTACTTTTCCTCCTGCAAGCGCTGCTTTTTCTTCTAAGGAGTAAATGAACCACAGCACTTTTGTTACGTCATTACCTCGGTCAAAAAGATCACCGAGAAATACGATGTGGGAGCGGCCTGCAGTCCAGTTTAATGCTGTATCCACAACTTTGGAATTCTTTAAAAGTTGAATCATTTCATCGTAACGGCCGTGTACATCCCCAACCACATATATAGAATCTGCTTTTTTATAATCAGTAGATTCGAGCTTTACATTTTTTCGTATGCGAACTTCGTGCAATCCTTCATTTACACCACCAAATTTAAAAGTAAAGGGGCTTTTTATA
>CAYQPI010000251.1:0-3353 GCA_964419405.1 uncultured Flavobacteriaceae bacterium | reverse complement strand
TAAACCATGACCAACTACTCCATCTCCGTTCCCTACAACTACAATGGCTGAAAAACTAAATGTTCTTCCCCCTTTGGTTACTTTGGTAACTCTTTGTACTCCTACCAAGTGATCTTTAAGCTCAAGTCCGCTTGGTTTTACTCTTTCTACGTTATTATATTTTTTGTACATGGAATAATCTTAAAATTTTAAACCTTCTTCTCTAGCACCATCTGCTAGGGCTTTTACTCTACCATGGTATAAATAACCATTTCTATCAAAAGCAGCTGACTCAACTCCCGCTTTCGCAGCTTTAGCAGCCAAATCTTTACCTACAGCTGTTGCAATCTCAATTTTAGTACCTTTCGCATCCTTCAAATTTAATGATGAAGTTGATGCAATAGTTACCCCTGCTACATCGTCAATCAATTGAGCTGAAATTTCTTTATTGCTTCTAAAAACTGATAACCTAGGTTTTGCTGCAGTACCAGAAACTACTTTTCTGATTCTGTTTTTAATTCTGTTTCTTCTTTGAATTTTCGTTAATGCCATAACCTTTATGTATTATGCAGTTTTACCCGCTTTTCTTCTTAATTCTTCACCTACGTATTTAACTCCTTTTCCTTTGTAAGGCTCAGGCTTACGGAAAGATCTGATCTTAGCTGCAACCTGACCAACTAATTGCTTGTCTAAAGAAGACAATTTAATGATTGGGTTCTTACCTTTTTCAGATACGGTTTCAACTTTCACTTCTTGAGCAACCTCTAGCACAATATTGTGAGAAAAACCTAAAGCCAAATCTAATTTCTGTCCTTGATTTGAGGCTCTGTAACCTACACCAACCAATTCAAGTTCTTTCGTCCAGCCTTGAGACACCCCTTGAACCATATTATGGATCAAAGCTCGGTACAATCCGTGTTGTGCTCTGTGGTCTTTTGATTCAGATGGTCTTTCTAATGTCAGTGTTCCGTCTTCATCTTTTATTATAATATCTCCAATGTTCTGAGATAATTCGCCTAATTTACCTTTTACAGTAACTACGCCGTCCTTTGTTTCAACAGTAACTCCTTCTGGAATCGATATTGGGTTTTTTCCTATTCTTGACATCTTACTTTCTATTTAATAAACCAAACATAAAACCTCACCACCAACATTTTCCTGACGCGCTTTTTTATTGGTCATTACTCCCTTAGAAGTTGAAACAATGGCAATACCTAAACCGTTTAAAACTCTTGGCATTTCGTTAGCACCGGCATACTTTCTTAAACCAGGTGTACTTACTCTTTGAATGTTCTTAATTACAGGTTGCTTTGAATCTTTATCATATTTCAAAGCAATCTTGATAATGTCCTGAACTTTGTTCTCGATGAACTTATAACTTAGAATATACCCCTGATCAAATAAAATCTTGGTCATTTCTTTTTTCAAGTTCGACGCCGGAATTTCCACAACTCTGTGTCCTGCGCTTGCAGCATTTCTAATTCTTGTTAGATAATCTGCGATTGGATCTGTATACATATATAACTATTTACGGTTTTGGTTTTCAATCGACATCCAATCGATCAAACCTGAAACCAATTAATGATTCTACCAGCTAGCTTTTTTCACACCAGGGATTAAACCTTGATTAGCCATTTCGCGAAAAGTAACACGTGAAATACCAAATTGACGCATATATCCTTTTGGACGCCCAGTCAATTTACATCTGTTGTGCATACGGATAGGCGAAGCGTTCTTTGGTAATTTTTGCAATGCATCATAATCTCCAGCTTCCTTTAAAGCCTTTCTTTTTTCAGCATATTTTGCAACAGTTTTAGCTCTTTTCACTTCACGAGCTTTCATTGATTCTTTTGCCATCTTATTAATTCTTTTTAAATGGTACCCCTAATTCGTGTAATAAAGATTTTGCTTCTTTGTCAGTATCTGCAGAAGTAACAAACGTGATATCCATACCACCAATTTTGTTTACTTTATCGATATTGATCTCAGGAAAAATAATTTGTTCAGTAATACCTAAATTATAATTTCCTCTTCCGTCAAAACCATTGGCTTTTACTCCTTTAAAATCTCTTACTCGAGGCAAAGAGGCAGTAACCAGTCTATCTAAAAATTCGTACATTCTGTTTTTACGCAACGTCACTTTGGCACCAATTGGCATCCCCTTACGTAATTTAAATGTTGCGATATCCTTCTTTGAAATTGTCGATACAGCACGTTGACCAGTGATCTGTGTCAATTCATCTACGGCGTATTCGATCAGTTTCTTATCTGCAATTGCAGCTCCAACTCCCTTACTAATAACTATTTTCTCCAATTTTGGAACCTGCATTACATTTTTGTAACCAAATTCTTCAGTCAATGCAGAAATAATTCTCTCGTTGTAGTCTTTTTTAAGTCTTGGCATGTTTTCCATAACTATAATACTTCTTTAGATTTTTTTGAAAACCTAACTTTTTTGTCTCCTTCAGTACGATAACCTACTCTTGTAGTAGTTCCATTCTCAACCAACATTAGGTTTGAAACATGTATAGAAGCTTCCTTCTTAACAATTCCTCCCTGTGGGTTTTCAGCACTTGGTTTAGTGTGTTTTGAAACCATGTTCACTCCTTCTACAAGGGCACGGTTCTTATCCAAATAAACCTTAATTACTTTTCCTTCTTCTCCTTTATGGTCACCGGCAATCACCTTTACAGTGTCTCCTGTTTTAATTTTTAGCTTTGTCATCTCTCTATGAATTAAAGCACTTCAGGTGCCAATGATACAATTTTCATGAATTGCTTATCACGAAGTTCTCTTGCTACAGGTCCGAAAACACGCGTTCCTCTCATCTCACCAGAAGTAGAATCTAATAATACACATGCATTATCATCAAAACGGATATATGACCCATCTTTACGTCTAACTTCTTTTTTAGTTCTGATCACAACCGCTTTAGATACCTGCCCTTTTTTAGCCGTACCATTCGGAGTAGAATGCTTGATCGCAACTACTATTTTATCTCCTACTGAAGCGTAACGTTTCTTTGTTCCGCCAAGCACTCGAATAATAAGAGCGTCTTTGGCTCCAGTATTATCCGCTACTGTTAATCTTGATTCTTGCTGTAACATAATTATTTAGCTCTTTCTAAGATTTCTACTAGTCTCCAACGTTTTGATTTACTCAAAGGACGTGTCTCCATGATTCTCACTTTGTCGCCTTCTTTACAATCGTTGTTCTCATCATGCGCCACATATTTCTTGGTGTTCAATACGAACTTACCATACATTGGATGCTTTACTCGTTTCACTTCAGACACAACAATAGATTTCTCCATCTTGTCACTTGAAACTACTCCTATTCTTTCTTTTCTAAGATTTCTTTTTTCCATCTCTTCA
>CAYQPI010000250.1:0-15140 GCA_964419405.1 uncultured Flavobacteriaceae bacterium | reverse complement strand
TTACGTGGTATTGGATCCAGAAGAATGATCATCGATGAGGTTAGCCCAAAGTTAGAACGGGCATTATTAAATGGTTCTGATCTAAATTATGCCAATATCGAATTAAGACCCAAAGGAATCCTTGTCAGAATTACCAGAAGGCTAGACAACTTTACCTGGATCATTCCTTACTATCAACTGTATACCTATATGACCAATGGGTTTAGCATACATGGTCAAGGTGAATTCTTGCATTTTCGAAATGATCAATTTCTAAAAAGCAATAAAGATTTTATTAAAAAGATGTTGAACCTAAAAGTCATTTTTACAAAAGACTATTATATCTAAAACACAGCAGATTATGAAAACTCACAGCATTATTATCGTTTGTCTTACATTAGGAATCTTTTACGGTCTGGCTATTAAGTTAGAGCATGAAAAAAAATCTGCTCATTATTCAAATGAACTTCATTCAACATCCGTTGTGCATTCTGAAAAGGTTCAAAAAACAGTGAAATATAAACATTGCAGCAGCAGCTTTAAGCAACATTATACCGAGCACAGTGACGGAGTATACTATGATCATCACGATGACTTTTCAATGCAGGTGACCGGCAAAGAAAACAGGTATTTACAAACTGGAATTTCATTTATAGAGTCCAATGCTGATTCAACACCCATGAATGAGGTTGCCATGAATGTTTCACATCCATAAAAAAAAAGTGTCTAATAAATAAGGTCTTACAGGTTCTGCAAATGTTGAGGGGCATTGAAGCACTAGAATTATAGTTGACGCAAACCTGTGAGGTCTTTCTGATTTGAAAAATTACTTGGCCTCCTGTATTCGATTGTTTTTGACTTTTTTTATAAAGGCAATAATAAACATGATCTTTAAGAACAAGCCCAGTACGATCAAGTAAATTGAAAAGTCTTGTTCCTGATAATTTCTCTTTACGTACAAACCTGTAAGAAACAGGCCTAATCCAACAGCTAATACTATCAATTCTCTACCTGGCCTATACATGCCCTTTATTACCAACATGATTATATAATAGGTTTTTAAAAACACACCAGTTAATATCAAAATTAATCCGATAGCAGTATAATCAGTCAGACTCCTAGTCAAGATACCAATCACCAACAACAGAATTCCAGCAAACAAGAATATTTTTTTCGACATTATAATGGATAAAACACAAATGTATATCCATTCCGCTGATTATTCCATGACTGTTGTCATGTCACATGAATTGAAGTTACTTTGAATACCTAATTAAATTCCAATTCATATCCAAAAATGGGAATCTCCAAGCCCACAATAAACCGCCACCTATCTACCCTGATTCGCGACGGATCATCATTCACCGGAACATCTGTATTCTCCAAAGGAAAATCAATCGGCTCACTAAACTCACCAGACGCCGTGGAATAGGTGCTGCCTAATACAAGTTTCATCTTTTTTAATTTTATGTCAGCTCCAAATCCAAAATGAAGGAAATCTTCATCGAAATTTGCATCTCTTTCACCGCTTCCTACCAAATCAAAAATATTTGGACCCGATTCCACGGGTGAAAAATCGGTTGAAAAACTACCATATAAGTTCAAATTTTCATTGACATAAAACTCAGCTCCAACACCAAAATTAATTACAGACCTTAGGCTTTCCTTAAATGAAAATCCCACCTCGTCATACTCTGAGGGTGGAATAGCCATGCGCTCATACTCTGCTAATGCTGCATGCCAGTCTGCTTTAAAATGTAGTTTACTCCTTCCTATAGGGTATCCCAAACCAATGGAAATTCCCAATGGCTCTTCCCTTTTTGTTTCCAGGCCGTTCAAATCATAAAACTCAAAATCTTCACTATCTGAAAACTCACCAGATAAATATCTTTGATATTGGATCCTTCCATCCCCAATTACCTCTACATATGGAAGGTCAACATTCAGACCAAAATCAAATTTCTCAAATGTCCATGCCAAACCAATTTTCCAAAATATTCCATATGAAGATTGCTTATACTCTACTTTATTCTTAAACACATCTACCCCGTATGTCTCAGTCAAAGAGGCAAAAGTTAAATCATAAACTCCTTTATAATTGTAGATGGACACAAAAGTAGAAACACCAATACTCAAATTCTCTCCGAGACCCATTGACCATGACAGACCCACCCATTCATCCGTCTCCTTGTTGTCTAATTCGAAATCACCAACTACTCTATCTGATTCATCAAATTCATTACCCAAATCATCAATATCAATTTCATTGGTAATACTTAAATTTAACCTCGTACGAATTTTGGACAAAAACGAATATGCGAAATGATGTTTTTCCCATTTCTCAATGTTAAATGTTCCAGCTATCAAACTTGGAACACCTTCAAATCTGTCATCTGACAACTTATTATCGCGACCAAAAATATTCGTCAACTTTAGAGAATTTACTTGATAGGCTTTGGCATTTATAGTAAAAACAGGATCTTCGATTAATGCCAGCCTGGCAGGGTTGTAATATGTGAGCCCAAGATCATCAACACTTCCTGTCACATTACCACTCAAAAGAATGGAGCGATTTCCAAAATTTTCTTGATTATAATAGCCTTGAGCAAGCATCTCAAAAGAAATCACAATCATGAAAAAAACCAGAGAATAATCAAAATTGCGCATGCATATATATCATTAATAGAATAGCTAACAAGCCATATTAAAATTACTAATAATATTGAATTTAAGTAGGCCATTTCTTTTTAAATATCAGCTAAAAACTCTTTTTATTTTTCATAATTATTTTTAATTCTACCCTAAATAATGAGGTCACAATCTCTGATAAAAATAATTCGGTCTATTTTTATCATGGCAATAATTTTATTACCTTTAGAACTTGTATCATAATTCTAAAACTAAAAAATACTTAACAACAACATTTAATTAATCAACTATGAAATGTAAACTTACAATTATTACGTTATTTTTAATTGCATTCTCGTTTAATGGGTTTGCTCAAAAAGATGTTTCCGCAAAATCTGCAGAAGCTATTAAAGAATTCAAACAAACAAATGACAAGATCAGCAAGTACTTTAGTTCTGCTTACGGATATGCCGTTTTCCCTTCTATTGGTAAAGGTGGCTTAGGAGTAGGCGGTGCAGCCGGAAATGGCACTCTCTATGTTGGAGGTGCTATCGTTGGAGATAGTAAAATGTCACAGGTAACTATTGGCTTTCAAGCTGGTGGTCAAGCCTATTCTGAAATAATATTCTTCAAAAACAAGGAAGCATTCGATCGTTTCACCGGAGACAAGTTTGAATTTGCTGCTCAGGCAACTGCTGTGGCAGTTACTGCAGGTGCTTCATTTGATGTAGACTATAGAGATGGCATCCTGATTTTTACCCATGCAAAAGGAGGATTGATGTATGAAGCTTCAGTAGGCGGTCAAAAATTTAAATCTGAAATGAGATAAGCGATGCGCTAACTTATTAATAAAAAGAACCTGTAAACAAAGTGTTTACAGGTTTTTTTATTAGCGAATTTTTAAATACTCCTTGTGACTTTTTAACCCTTACGAAAGGCCTAGTTAGATCTGTTAAACAGTAATCCCATACTAAAAAACACCCTTACTTTATTCACATCATTCACATATGATACATCAAAATTGACAGGACCTAAAAAAGAATGGTACGCAAAATTTATTCCTGTTGAAAAAACAGCACTAGTTTCTGTTGATTCTGACCATTTACCATCCGGAGAAAAGGCATTCTCAATATATTCTCCGAATTCATTGAACCCTACTGTTGCAAGATTCATATGCGGTGTAAAATAAAACTTCGAAAAAGCATTCACCTGTACGCCTAAATTAATCTTCATCATTTGACTGACAAAAAGTTCATCTTCATGTAATCCCGGATAGATATATGTCCCTTTTCTTGGTGACATTACAGTCCCACCCAAGGCGTATGCTCCAGGATAACCATATTCATAAAAATCAAGATCTCCTGACTTCAACTCATCTTCAAATATAAAAGCAACATTGGCCCCTACTATTCCGGCCACTTTATTAGACAGCGGCCATCTGCGTTCAAAATCTAAAGAAAACTTTGTAACATCATTAGTAGAGCCCTTTGTATCCGGTATAATTCCATCCTCAGGATCATTGGACTGTGTATATTCAACCAATACATCATTTAACAAAGATCTGGAAACAGCAGCCCTCAGAAAAGTTCCACTTGTAGCATAAAACACTTTATCCATTCTACTGTAAAGATAATGTGCACCAATTTCAAAATTGTTAAAATTATAATGGTTAATCCCCAATACGTTCTCATTAAGTTCTGGATTAATTTTAGGTTGTATCCTAGTCGTTTCCCAGCTTAAATCCAATCCTACATAACTGCTGAGTGAATTTAAATTTTTATTTATCTGGTTATCAAATTGAATGAATTGAGAATTCATTTCATCGGCAACTTCACCGGAAAAATAAAACTTCTGATCGAGAAATTCACCTAAAACCTCAGATCGCCACCACCAGGTCTTATCCTCGCCAAACTGCTTTTGATACTGAACTCTAAACCTAGGTTGTTCTGCAATATCGATAGTCACCAAAAATCGTGATGAATTCCCGATAAGGTTTCGACCCGTATAATTAACCATTAACCCAACACCTCTGTAAGTATCGTAATGCAATGATCCTTTAATAACACTTTGAGATCGTTCAAATCCATGAAGTTGCAAATACAACTTTTCATCTTCAACCTTTCCATCATACGTTATCTGACCAAATAAATTTGTTCCCATAGCCCTGTCAACACCCGCTATCAACTCCTCTGTTGTATACGTTTCTCCTGGTTTAATATTGGCTCTGGCCTCAACCAATTCAAGATTTGCTTCACTTACACCAGTAAAAACTATTGAATCAATGGTGAATTGATTCCTGGTATCCGGAAGTTTATGCTCTCTTTGCTTAAATTTCTTCAATTGATTTGCTAATTTAACCAATGGTTCAAGGTTATTTTGAACGGCAATTTTTCCTTCCGCAAATATTTCCTCAGCATTTTCAAAATCACCGGTAGAATATGTCAAATTTGGCATATGATCTACCAGAATATCACAGGATGCCCTACTTTCAGGGTTTTTCAAATTACTGGTCAACATACCTGCTTGAAATAATAAAGCCGGTATAGAACTGAGTTTATCCTTCTTCTGCATACCACCACCCACGTCGCTACCAATTATAAAATCATAGCCCATTTCTTTGGCCCTATCGACGGGAAAATTATTTAGTACCCCACCATCTACAAGTAAAGTTCCTTCATAAGGCATGGGCTCAAACACCCCTGGAATTGACATACTGGCTCTCATGGCAAAGCCCAAAGATCCTTTATCTAAAAAGACCTCTTTTCCATTAACAATATCTGTGGTCATTGCCCGATACGGAATTGGCAATTCATCAAAATCGTTTACATTAAATACGGGATATGTATACGATGAAATAAATTCTCTTAACTTTTGATCCTTTAAAAATCCTGCATTGACCTTAGGTTTTCCCTCGATAATATCAAAATCAACAAGATGCCTCTTAAATTCACTTTTCTCCTCCATGCTCACATCAACCAAATTAACATCTCCGCCTAATAATTCAGTCCAATTGGCATTATTGGCCATTACAGCAATACTGTCTCCAGAATACCCTGCTGCATAAAATCCTCCCACAATACTACCCATACTTGTTCCAATTACGATGTCAGGAACAATCCCTAATGAATCAAGCGCTTGTAACAAAGGTATATGTGCTATCCCCTTAGCTCCACCTCCACTTAATACAAGAGCGACTTTCGGTTTTTCTTCTTGTGCATTGACAAACTGGCAAGTAAATGAGCTAACAATTGTCAGTATTAATAAGAGCGACTTTTTCATATAGTTTATTTCAAGTATGGTCAATTAAGGGTAAAAATAAGCTTTATAGTCTAAATAAATGCTCTTTATTCTTGAAACTAATTCGTCTTGCCATTATTTAGTACCACAGGCTTAGGGCCTCTTATACGAACGAATAATAGTGTCCATAAAATCATTCGTCTCTTGACTAATAATCATTCTTTCCGGAGCTGATTCAAACCATTTGACCGTCTCCTTTATCCCGTCTTTAAACCTAATAACAGGGTTGAACTCAGGAACAAACCTCCTTATTTTACTGTTATCAAAAATAGTACTGACTGCCTTATCACCTTGTAAGCTACCATCCAATTGTTCATCAAAAGAACCCAAATAATCAGAAGGAATGAACACTTTAACTGCTTCTAGACCGGTAGTCTGTGCAACTGCATCATAAATTTGATTCCAGGTTAGAATTTCATCAGAAGTAATATGAAAACTCTGACCAATTGCCTGTTGATGACCTATTAACCCAATAAATCCCACAGCAAAATCACGGGCATGCGTAATAGTCCATAAAGAAGTGCCGTCACCATGGACTATGATGGGTTGCTTCTTCTTAATTCTATCAACTATTGTATATTCGGTCCAGCCCCCAATAGGTACGGGAATCACAGTATCATAGGTCAATGAGGGACGCACAATAGTTATAGGAAAGTCATACTTTCTATATAAACTCATCAAGGTATCCTCACATGCTATTTTATTCCTGGAATAATCCCAGTAAGGATTTGCCAAAGGAGTTGATTCGGTGATAATTGGATGAGATAAAGGTTTTTGGTAACATGATGCTGAACTTATAAAAACATACTGATCCGTTTTATCCTTAAATAATCTATAATCCCGTTTTATATCTTCATCGTTAAATGCGATCCAGTTAACTACAGCATCAAAATGATGGTCTTGAATTAATTCCTTGACCTTGGCTTCATCATTAATGTCAGCTACCAGGTTTATCGCTCCTTCAGGGACCTGCTGACCTTTTCCTCGAGTGAGCAAAAAAATTTCCATGTTTTTTTCTATGGCCAGACGTGTACTGGAAAGCGAAATATTTCCTGTACCTCCAATAAATAAAACTTTCATACTGAGAATTTTTACTATTACACTAAGATAAAAACAAACTTAAGACCGATTTATTGATTTTCAATTCGCTCCCTGATATAATTATCTTTCTCCTTGATAAGAATATCTATGACCTCCATTATTCTTCCTTCAACATATAGATCAATAATATCTTTTTTCTGACAAAATCTAATGAAGGGCTCTATATGCTGTCTGGGAATACCCAACTGTTCTTCGAAAACATCGACGCCAATATCTTTACGTATATTATCAGCAGCGGCTCTTTTTTCTGCCAGCAAATTAGCTTCTTTCCTGTTCTCCTCCCTTTTTTTCTTTCCTATAAGAGATACAAGGTTGAGAATATTCGCAGAGGGCACCACATAGTTTGAACTGGTAGGGTCATCGTAGCCCTGGTCTGAAAAATTGACAGCCTCTTCTCCCATAAGGGGTAAAGAATCATTTAAACGTTTGGTGTCTATATAAAACAATCCATCCAGATCATGGCCCTTTAATTCAATCTCGCTTAATTCTTCGACCCTTGGTTTTAATTCAACTTTAATAATTCTTCTCTCCAAAACCTTTTTATCAACAACAATTCCTAAGGTATGGAATTGAATTCCAGAAAATATCAGGGTATCATTGGGTGAAACCGTAATTCCAAACTCACCAGATTGATTACTTACCGTCCCTTTTCTTGTACTTAAGTTCAGAATATGAATATCAGAAAGTTTTACAGAATCACTTTGTACTATACCAGCTACTAAAACAGGTTCCTGTGCCCATAACTGACCAGAAAAGCTGCACAGAAACAGCAGCAGCAATACACGTAAATGCTTACAAAAAATAGACTTAATCGCCCGAACCATACATCTTCAATCATTAGAACAGCAGAATTTATCCACCTGCCAGAGAATCAAGAACAATAATACCAAAAACCAATGAGAAAATAATTTTTGAACTCATATTATTAACAGAAATTTATGAGCTCCTTTAAAACACGGGCTGCATAAGCTCAATGCATCAATACTGAATATTCATCTAAAAGAAGTATCTGTTAACTGTCAAAAAAACCGGCATCCTGCTTTTCTGTTCTAATCACATGATCTGGGCAAAAAGGATAATTAACAGTTCGAATACCAAAAATCTATTTAAATTTTAGTATATTTAATTGATTATTAGAAGCTTAAATCAAAGCTCAACATGAGAATCTTTTTTATCATTACGCTGCTCTTCTCTAACTGGGTCAGCTCCCAGGTGCATCATAATGATTTGTACGAATCACACCATCAACGATCTGCTCTATTTGAAAATGATTCCATTTTACATGTAAGTTTCAAGTATTCAAAAAAAAACATCTTATCACAAACCAATGATTCAACTTATATCGAATCAGAATTCAGTTATTTGACTAAAAATGGCTCTGATAAAAGTATTAAAATTCAAATGAGAGCAAGAGGCAATTACAGAAGGTTACATTGCTATTACTTGCCATTATGGCTAAAAATAAATAAAGATGATTCAAAGGGAACATTATTTCAAGATGACAAAAAATTGAAGTTAGTTCTACCCTGCCTGAAATCCACAAGATCAAATGACCATGTCATAAAAGAGCTTCTAGCTTATAAAATTTATGAGATCATATCACCTTACCATTTTGAAACGAAAATAATCTCGATTCAATTAAATGAAGATCTGGGTAAAAAAACGTTAGATCACGACCTTATCGGATTTCTTATTCAGGATGATAAAAAAGTAGCCTCTGCAAATGGTGGTGAAGTTTTAAAGAGAAGAATTCATCCAAATGGCCAAGACCCGATCAGCTCAACTCGAAACGACATGTTCCAGTATATGATTGGAAATACTGACTATTCTCTTGCCTATCAACACAATGAAAAATTATTTTTTATCGACAAAAAAATTATACCTGTACCCTATGACTTTGATATGTCAGGGCTTGTAAATGTTAGCTATGCCGTCGTATCTGAAATAAAGAATAAACCCCTTCCTATTTCAAAAGTGACAACACGACTGTACAGAGGATTTCAGCAAAAAGAAACTGTCATTCAAGAGGTAAGACAAGAATACATCAAAAAAGAGGAGGATATCTTTCAGATTGTTGATGCCTACCAACATTATTTTAGGGACCCTAAAGAGTTTAAGGAAGCAAGAGACTTTTTAGAAGGTTTCTTTAAGATTATCAAGGATGATAAAAAATTTCAACAACAAATTATTGCCAAATCCAGAACCAAATTAGATTAGTGCACTAATCACTACATCTTAATTATAGAATCTCCTTGAGTATTTCCCAGACATTATTAGCGACAATTACTTGCCCCTCAGCAGTGGGATGAATACCATCCGCCTGGTTCAAATCCTGATCTCCTGCCACACCTTGCAATAAAAAGGGAATTAATTCCACATTATTCTCGGTGGCCAGGTCAGGATAAATCTTCTTGAATTCCTCAACATAATCGACACCCATATTTGGTGGGATCTGCATACCAGCCAGAACGATGATCACCTCAGAATTATGGGCTTTCACCTCATTGATCATGGCTTGAAGATTTTTTCTGGTCTCTTCCAAAGGGATCCCTCTTAACCCATCATTTGCGCCTAATTCTAAGACAAAAACATCAACTTTCTGTTTTAGCAACCACGATAATCTGTTCTTACCACTTGCTGTGGTTTCTCCACTTAAACCAGCGTTAATCACAGTATAGGTCAAATCAGCAGAGTCCAATTTTTGCTGCACCAAAGCCGGAAAGGCTTCTTCAACCTCCAAGCCCATGCCAGCTGTCAAACTATTGCCAAAAAACAGAATGGTCGAGGTCGTATTTTTGGTTGAAGCTGCCGTATTTGCAGCCTCTGTTTTTTCAGGCACATTATTTTGTTTTGCAGCTTTTCCAGTACAAGAAAGGATTAAAAACATCAAAGACAAATAACAAAACTTTAACACATAGCGCATAGGCAGTCAAATTTAATTTTAATCATTTTCCTTATCTTTCTGCACCTTACAAAAAGACAATTAAAGAATGACAAATATATTAAATGTTAAGAATCTTGAGAAGACATATAAAAGTGGCGAAAAAGAATTAAAAGTTCTTGACAACATTTCATTTTCCATACATACAGGAGATACCTTTGCTATTGTGGGACCTTCGGGTAGTGGAAAAACCACCCTACTTGGATTGTGTGCAGGACTGGATCAACTCGATCAGGGAGAAATTGAGCTTTGTGGAACATCCATAAATGAGCTGAGCGAAGACGAGAGAGCCTTATTAAGAAATCGCGAGGTTGGTTTTATTTTTCAAGACTTCCAATTGCTTCCTACCTTAACAGCCTTAGAAAATGTCACGGTTCCTTTAGAATTAAAAGGAATGAAGAAACCCGAAAGTATTGCCAAAGAATTACTGCAAAAAGTGGGATTGGGAGACAGAATGGAGCACTACCCCTCACAGCTATCTGGAGGAGAGCAACAACGTGTGGCTCTGGCAAGAGCCTTTTCAAACAAGCCAAAAATATTATTTGCAGATGAACCTACCGGAAATCTAGACGCTGAAACCAGTGAAAAAGTGGTACAGTTGCTTTTTGACTTAAACAAAGAAGCCGGAACCACATTGGTTATTGTCACCCACGATATGGAACTGGCACGTATGAACAAGCGAATTTTAAGGCTTCAGAGAGGTAAAATAATGACTGAACAAAGCGTTTTATAGAATTGGCTAACATGCAGAAATCAACAGCGGGTACAAGGTGGTTATTCAAAATGGCATGGAGAGATGCCAAAGCCAGTTATAAAAGATTATCTCTATTTATGGCTTCCATCGTTTTAGGAATTGGAGCGGTTGTGTCGATACAGTCTTTTGGAGAAAACCTGAAATCAAATATTGAATTACAATCTAAGGCCCTAATGGGGGCTGACTATATCATTGACAGCCGACATGCTCCAAATGAGCGAGTACAAGGCATTATTGACTCCTTAGGAGGTGCAGATGCCCGTGAAATAAACTTCGCTTCTATGGGGCTGTTTCCGAAAAATGGTGGTACAAAACTCGTTCGGGTCAAAGGCCTTGAAGGAGGCTTTCCTTTTTATGGTGACTTTGAAACAACACCTGCTTCTGCAGGAAGAAGTTACCAGGCTGAGGGAGCTGCATTGGTTGATGCCACCCTGATGCTTCAGTATGATGTCAAGGTAGGAGACAGTATAAAAATTGGTAACATAAGCCTTCCAATTGCCGGATCCTTGGATGCCGCTCCCGGAAGTGGTGGATTTTCAAGTGGCATTGCCCCAACCGTTTATATACCCTATAGAATGATAGAACATACTGGGCTGATTCAAGTAGGAAGTCGGTTAGAATATCAATACTATTTTCTGGCCTCAGAGGATACAGATTTAGTCGCATTGAACAAGGAGTTAGATCCTATTTTGGATGCAGAGGAAGCTGATATGGATACACATATTGATTCCAGCCGTCAATTGGGTCAACGCTATCAAAATTTTGGTGTCTTTTTAAACCTGGTTGCCTTTATTGCGCTTTTATTGGGATGTGTCGGCATTGCCAGTTCGGTAAATATCTATGTGAAAGAAAAGTTGCGTTCAGTTGCTGTTTTGAAATGTCTTGGAGCCACCAGGAAACAGAGTTTTTTGATATTTTTATTTCAAATCATGGGCATGGGTTTCTTAGGAGGACTCATGGGTTCCATCCTGGGTGTATTTCTGCAAGAATTATTTCCTTTTATACTGAGTGATATGTTGCCTTTTGATATACAAACCACCATTTATCCAGCATCTTTTTTAGTCGGTATTATATTGGGAGTATTCATGTCAATGTTGTTTGCGCTGATCCCATTGCTTAGCACCTGGTTTGTTTCTCCATTGCGCGTGCTTCGAATTGAAGAAACAGGCAATGAAAAATCTAAAACAGCCAATTTTATTGTCCTCCTGATCATTCTTATCTTCATGTATGGCTTTTCTTTCTGGCTCTTGAACAATTGGAAATATTCACTCTATTTTATCTTAGGGATTCTTATAACATTTTTGATTCTGGTTGGAATTACAAGTTTATTTATGAGAATGATTAAACGATTTTTTCCCAGTTCCTGGGGATTTATATCTCGTCAAAGCCTCATGAATTTATTCCGACCTCAGAATCAGACCATGACATTGATTCTTGCCATAGGTGTTGGCACATTTCTAATTAGTACCCTCTATTTCACCAAAGATATGTTATTGGCCAAATTGTCGTTTCAAAGTAGTGAAAATACGCCTAATATCATTTTAATGGATGTGCAAAATGATCAAAAAGATGCGGTGGCAAAAACCTTGGGAAATGTGATTGATAATATTCCAATTGTAACGATGAGAGTACATAGTATCAAAGGGAAAACGGCCAATGACATTAGAAAAGACAGCACAAGCAGGGTCAACGAATGGATGTTGAACCACGAATTCAGAGTTACCTATAGAGATTCTCTGATTGCCTCTGAATCTCTGGTAAAAGGTAACTGGGTGGCTTCTGAACAATATGATCCAAATAAGCCTGTTTCGATTTCAATTGCTGAAAGTATTGAAAGAGATGCTGTCTTACAAGTAGGAGATACAATGGTTTTTAATGTACAAGGCGTACTAATGACAACCAAAGTGGCTAATATTAGAAAAGTCGATTGGGGTAGAATGCAGCTTAATTTTTCTATCGTTTTCCCCACAGGAATTTTAGAAACGGCTCCTCAATTTAATGTCCTTTCAACTCATGCCGAAGACGAAAAAGCATCGGCTAAACTTCAAAGTGACCTGATCAAGCAATTTCCAAACATCTCTATTATCGATTTTAGGCAAATACTTGTGCTTATTGAAGGTGTATTGAACAAAATTTCCTGGGTGATTAACTTTATGGCAATCTTCAGCATATTTACAGGAATAATTGTGCTGATTGGAGCGGTAAGAACCAGCAAATTTCAGAGAATCAGAGAAAATGTACTCCTAAGGACGCTGGGAGGAACCAGCAATCAAATTCTTAAAATTACGGCTCTTGAGTATATATACCTGGGTGTTTTAGGAAGTTTAAGTGGCATATTACTTTCGCTAGTCAGTGCTCAGACCTTGGCTTATTTTATATTCGACCTTGCCTTCGTCCCATCTATGTTTCCTTTTTTGGTCTTGTTCCCAGGCATTAGCTTACTGGTTTTGGCCATCGGTTTACTAAATAGCAGAAGTGTACTTAATAGTCCACCTTTACAAGTATTAAGAAAAGAAGCAGGAGGCTAAATCTGTAAAGTTTTATTTGTCTTTAAATTAGGTTATCTTTCGTATCAGAAACTAACAACATCATGATCCATCGAAATATAATCATCCTACTTATTTGTATCTGTCATAGCCTGATGCTTGCGGGCCAATCTGAAAATTCGAATCAAAACCAATCGCTAAAAGATAAAAATGTCTTGATCGTATGGGGCGGCTGGGATGGACATCAGCCTGATAAATTTGCGAAAAGGATGTCTGCCTGGGCAAAAGATCTGGGAGCAAAAGTTCTGGTATCCGATTCACTGGGAGTGTATGCCAACCCTGAATTGATGGCCAGACAAGATCTTATCATTCAATACTGGACCATGGGAGAAATTTCTAAAGAACAGTGCGAAGGCCTGATAGCCGCTGTAAAAAATGGAACTCCTATTGTTGGTTGCCACGGAGGCCTTGGTGATTCTTTTCGAAACAATACTGAATACCAGTATATGATTGGCGGTCAATGGGTGTCCCACCCCGGAGGCAAAATCGATTATACGGTTCAAATAAGCAATACAGGTGATCCGGTCACTAAAGATTTGGTAGATTTTGACATTAAAAATACCGAGCAGTATTATATGCATGTCGATCCTAATGTCAGGGTACTGGCTACTACTACTTTCAATGCAGATCACGATGACTGGATAGCAGGAAATTCAATGCCTGTGGTATGGAAAAAACGACATGATAAAGGCCGAATATTTTATATGTCAATTGGTCATAATCCAGAAGATTTTGACCACCCTTCGGTATGGACCATGCTCACCAGGGGCATTGATTGGGCCGTATATGGTGATTAGCCATGACTCCCTAAATTCATCGCATTGAATTAGTTATCAATCTTACTTTTCATCTCCATGATCATGTCCTGAGCATGTGTGTTTTGAGGATTCAAATCAAGTGATTTTTGATAATTAGCTATGGCTAAATCATATTCCTTATTGATCATACAGGCTTCTGCATAACTGTCATACACATTAAAACTGTTGGGATACAACATTGTATTGGCATTAAAAACAGCCTTGGCCAGTTCAATTTTGTCTTCAGATAGCAAACTGTAGCCCTTACGATTTAATCTATTCTCGCTAATCGCCTCATCACTTTTGTCTTTACTTTGAAGTTGTAAATGGGCTTCTAATCCAAGTTTATCATCACCTGCAATAAGATACTCCATAGGCAGGATCTCTTCAACCGGCATGGGCTCAAACGAACGAAGAACGCTATGATTAAACGGGTGGAGGTAGGTCATAGTTGCATGTTCATCACTCTTCTTTTGCTCAAAATAGATGGGCTCATTATTATCTTCACTTATATAGGTTGAATCTGAAACTCTGATCAATTCAACTTCCTTTTGTCCGAGTTCTTTCATGACCAACTTCTCTCCACTTTTTTTAACCTCAACCAAGTCGTCATTGTTTATTTTATACCTACCTTCAATTGAAGCTACCTCATCCCAATTCATTTCTTTCTTAGAATGGATCGTTACATAATCATCCCAGTTATAAGACAAGGCCACTGATCTGATCAATTCTGAAATAAAAGCAGGATGATTAGAATTGGTTAAAACCACCACGCCATACCCTTTGGTTTTATGGACTATCAACTCGCTTGAAAAACCTTCATCCCAGCCCCCATGTCCAAAATAAACTTCATCTCCCATTGTATTAATAAACAAGCCAAGGCCAATAAAGTCTTCGACAAAAGGAGTCAGCATTTGATTTGCCATTTTTTGGGAAAGTACTTTATCGCTTTGACCTTTATAGGCTTGCTGAACATCAATAGCGAACTTTGCAAGATCTTCAGAAGTGGTCCAAAGCCCTGCCGCAGCCATTTCTGGATAGGTATGTCTTTTCCCCTTTGTCATGGATCCATCCGGCAAATAACCCGTGGCCGCCAT
>CAYQPI010000249.1:0-6653 GCA_964419405.1 uncultured Flavobacteriaceae bacterium | reverse complement strand
GCGACCTATGCTCAAAAGTTTTTAACTCAGTCTCTGTATTAAAATTCATAACGAATTACCATTAGAAATGATCAGCTGATTTTGTAAAAAAAATTCAAAAATCATCATTCTCCAATCTTCAATCTCCTATCATTTCATTCTCTTTTAATTATATTATTATTCCCGTCTGCGCGGATTAATTATATTTGCAAAAATATGTTGATTCTTGGGGATTATAAAAATTAGTAATATCAGGGTTTATGCCTATCATGGCTGCTTGGTAGAGGAAGGAAAAATAGGATCAGATTACCGGATCGATCTGGCTGTAAAAGCCAATCTGAAGCCCTCTGCAAAATCTGATCAGTTATCTGACACGGTCGATTATGTACATCTCAATAAGATCGTCAAAGAAGAAATGGCGGTACGCACAAAACTTCTTGAAACCGTGGCTGATCTGATCCTCGACAGAATCCTTCGTGAAATTCCGCTTGTCAATCACGCCGAAATTCAGGTATCAAAATTAAACCCTCCCATTGGAGGCAACGTTGAGATGGTAACCATCATTATGGAAAGGGGAAGATAGAATCCAGGAGAAAATAACTGATCAAATACTCAAAATCATGTCTTATCAATTTACAATAATAGTTCCGATTTATAACGAAAAGGATGGTCTCGACAGACTCTTTGAGAAACTCGAGGACTATATAAAAATCGCTTCGAGAAAAACGAACGTTATTTTGGTTGACGATGGATCATCTGACGGCAGTCGGGAAGTCATCAAAAAATATAGCGAAAACCATGATCATTTTGAGTATATTCTGTTTAAAAATAATTCTGGAAAGGGTGCTGCGCTAAAGGCAGGATTTGAAGCCACGAAAGCACCTGTATTAGGCTATATCGATGCTGACTTACAAACCTATCCTGAAGATTTTGAACTACTATTAGAGCATATTGACACTCATGCATTAGTGACCGGAAGACGTGTTACGCGCCAAGATTCAGCGGTAAAACGATTTTCTTCACGCTTCGGCAATTCTGTTAGAAGGATGTTCACCAAAGACAATATGAATGATACCGGATGTCCTTTAAAGATCATCCGAACCGACTATGCCAAAAAAATTCCATTATTCGCAGGATTGCAGCGATTTTTGCCGGCCATGATATTGTTGCAAGACGGTCAAATCATGGAAGTGCCCATCAATCATTACCCAAGAATTGTTGGGGAATCAAAATACGGTTTTAACAATCGTTTTATAGGTCCTTTGCTAGATTGTTTTGCCTATGTATGGATGAAAAAAACCTATATCAAGTATGAAATCCAAGAAAAAGGATAATGGATGACTGGTTGATATATTCCATTGGCTTTCTTTCTCAAATTCTGTTTTCCTCAAGAATTCTAATTCAGTGGGTAAAATCTGAAAAATCGAAGAAAGTCATTACTCCCTTAATTTTTTGGCAGCTCAGCCTGCTGGCCTCATTTTTATTATTTATTTATGGATGGCTTCGCGATGACTTTGCCATTATGTTAGGTCAGGTGATCACCTATTTCATCTATATTCGAAATCTTCAAATTGAGAATTACTGGTCGAAGCTTCCTATAACCATCCGAGCCCTGTTCTTTTTAGTGCCTGTCGGGATTTTGATCTATGGGTTTAACAATAACGTCGTAAATATTGACCTGCTGTTGAAGAATGAAGACATCCCTATTTGGCTGGTCGTTTTAGGTAGTGTTGCTCAGATCGTTTTTACAGGAAGGTTTGTGTATCAATGGATCTATTCTGAAACCAAAAAGACATCGAGCCTTCCCTTAGGCTTTTGGGTCTTGAGTCTGTCTGGTTCATCTCTGGTCATCATTTATGCCATTTTAAGGGAGGATCCTGTATTGCTGGTCGGCCATATTTTTGGTTTTTTTGTATATATTCGTAACATCCACTTGTTGAACAAATCTCGAAATGAATACTAGATCATACCTTTTTATTCTTGTTTTGGTTTGTCTGGCCATTTTTTTTCCTCATTTACAACTTGCTGAGGTCAACATCATGGAGGCGCGAAATTTTATTTCTGCCAGAGAAATGTTACTCTATGATAATTGGTTGCATACCACAATGAACCAACTTCCAAGGTATGAAAAACCTCCGCTTCCTACCTGGTTGACAGCTGCGTCGGCTTCTGTATTCGGACTTGATAATTTATTCGGACTGAGGTTACCTGCATCTCTTTCATCGGTTTTCCTGGCCCTGACCTTCTACTATTTTTGTTTAAACGTCTTGAATGATCGAAAGCAATCCTTCCTGGCTTCTCTAATTTTAGTCACCTCTTTTTATATCATCTTTTCAGGAAGAAACGGACAATGGGATATTTTCACGCATGCTTTTATGGTCTTTGCCATATTTCAATTATTCAAGGTTTTTAATTCAGAAGGAAAGAACTGGAAGCAATGGATACTCATTGGCTTGTTCTTAGGGTTTTCTTCTATGAGTAAAGGTCCGGTATCTTTTTTCGCCCTGCTTCTTCCTTTTTTGATCGCTTATGGGATAGTCTATAAATACAAGGGTTTCAAACCTAAAGCCATGCCCGTATTAACAAGTGTGGTCATTTTTATGCTGGCAGGATTAAGCTGGGGAATTTATATTTATTACACAGATACTGCTGCTGCTGAATATATTGCCAACAAGGAAACTGCCTCCTGGTCTAATCGTGAAGTCAAACCTTTTTATCACTATTGGAGCTTTTTTGTACAATCTGGCATATGGACATTTTTTGCTTTTATTGCACTGCTATATCCTTTTATGATCAAGCGGGTAGAGAATATAAAGGCCTATCGTTTTAGTCTGTTCTGGACCCTCTCTGCCGTTATATTGCTCTCAATGGTGCCCGAAAAAAAAGAAAGGTATTTACTTCCTGTCTTAATACCCTTGGCATTAAATACGAGCTTTTACATCAATTACCTCATTAAAAATGCCAGTTCACTGAGCAAAATCGACAAAGGCATTAGTAACTTTGGATTTGGTCTGATCGGACTGATCGGAATTGCTTTTCCTTTTTTGGCCTATTTCTTTTTTGACGGCGCTCTGGACGGTTACTGGACGTCTTTTTTCTTTAGCTCAATAAGTGTATTCAGCATCGGTGTGCTCATGTTTTATTGGCTGCGTAAAAACGACTATGAAAAGAACTTTTACGGAGTCATCCTTTTCATTTGCAGTATCATTCTCTTTGCCTTCCCAATGGCGGGCTTACTGTTCAACAATGATCTTTATTCTAATGTAAGTACCCTGAGAGATCGAGCAGAATTAAAAGAGATTCAAATTTATACGAGTCAAATACCCCTGTTTTTTCCACCAGAATATTTATATCATTTTGGGGAGCCAGTTTATCATGCAACAACCGTAGATGATCTTCCAAAAACAGAAAAGTTTGGACTACTGGTGCATGACAGTATTCCTTCCTCCTTTCTCAAGGAATACGAGGCCAAATACAATCAACGGTTTGACCTTAATTTACGTAAAGCAAAAACCGGGATACACCATAACAGAAAAGTAATGGATCTCTATGTTTTAGAAAAAAAGGAATAAGCATTGATTTTTAATTGATATCATTAAATTTTTATTTAAATTTGCATCCGTTTTTGGCGTCATGGCCGAGTGGCTAGGCAGGGCTCTGCAAAAGCTCGTACAGCGGTTCGAATCCGCTTGACGCCTCTTAAAAACCTCATTTTCACAGTAGTTGAAGGTGAGGTTTTTTGTTTTAATTAACAATCTTTTACCCGAAATTTTGCATATTTGCAAGTCTTATAAATTGCACATGCAAATTTACCCTATTGAAACAGGAAATTTTAAACTCGATGGTGGCGCCATGTTTGGTGTTGTCCCTAAAGTAATTTGGCAAAAGACCAATCCTGCTGACTCCAACAACCTCATTGACATGAGTCTAAGATGCATGTTAATTGAAGATGGTGACCGTTTGATTTTAATTGATAATGGTACAGGGCAAAAACAAAGTGAAAAGTTTTTTGGATATTATTTCCCCTTTGGAGATGATGATTTGGATAGCTCATTAGCAACATATGGCTTCCACAGAGATGAGATCACAGATGTTTTTTTAACGCATTTGCATTTTGATCATTGTGGAGGCAGCATACAATGGAACAAATCAAGAACCGGCTATGAGCCCGCATTTAAAAATGCAAGATTCTGGTCAAATAATAACCATTGGAACTGGGCAACTCAACCAAATCCAAGAGAAAAGGCATCCTTTTTAAAAGAAAATATCCATCCTATAGAACAAAGCGGCCAATTGAATTTTATTGATTTGCCAGAGCATGACTTCTTAAAAAACAGCCCGCTGGGTTTTGACATTCTTTTTGCAGATGGTCATACAGAAAAACAAATGATTCCGCATCTTGAGTACCAAGGCAAGACTTTGGTGTTTATGGCAGATCTTTTGCCAACTGTAGGACATATTCCTTTACCCTATGTGATGAGTTACGATGTGAGGCCTTTATTGACAATGAATGAAAAGCAACAGTTTTTGAACAAAGCCGCAGATGAAGGATTTTATCTTTTCCTCGAGCACGATGCTCAGCATGAAATTTGCACCCTAAAACACACCGAAAAAGGAGTCCGGCTTGACCAGACTTTTCGTTTCGATGATATATTTAACAGTTAATAACCAAAAAAAAAGCAATGAAGAATAAATTAATGTTTGGCTTGGGTTTAGCCGTCGTTCTTTCTGGATGTAGTTCGACTAAAAACCTGCATGATGTAGCCGTTCCTGAAGGATCGAGCACAGCAGTAAACATGGTTGCCAAAAAAGGCAGCATGAGTGAAGATGAAATTAATTCCTGGCCTCATGCAGATATCATGCAAGATTCTATACCTGGAATGAGTATGGATAAAGCCTATGAATTTCTGGCAGATAAAAAAGGGACAACGGTAATTCTTGGCGTCTTAGATTCTGGAATTGACAATGAGCACGAAGACATTAAAGACAATGTCTGGACCAACACTGATGAAATTGCAGGAAATGGAAAAGACGATGACAACAACGGATATGTGGATGATATTCACGGGTGGAACTTTTTAGGTGGTGAAGGAGTAGCAACTCCAGAGCAACTTGAAGTGACCAGAATTTATAAGATGTTAGACCCAAAGTACAAGGGTAAACAAGCCTCTGATTTTAACCCTTCAGAAAAAGATGGATACAACTACTATCAAAAAGTCAAAAAAGACTTTGAGAAAAGAGTTGAAGAGGCGAATAAAAATTATCAACAATACCAGCAAATACAGGCCTTTTATGATTCAGAAAGTAAAACTGCAGCCAGTAAATTAGGGAAAGATGTGTTTACCATTGAAGACTTGAATACCCTGGATGAGGCAGACAGGTCTCCGTACCTCTTAAAAGTATTGGGCATGGGTGGTAACTCAGCAGAAATTGAAGAACAGATCGCTGATATTGTTAAATATTACGGATCTCAGATTAATACGATGTACAACCTTGATTTCAAAGGCAGAATGACCGGAGATGATGGTTATGACATTGAAGATGTTCCTTATGGAAATTCATTTACCATTGGATCAGTAGATGATGAAATGCATGGAACTCATGTAACTGGTATCGCTATGGCGACCAGAAACAACGGAAAAGGAATGAATGGAGTTGCACAAAATGTAAAATTGCTATCTGTAAGAACTGTACCTGATGGCGATGAGTATGACAAAGATGTGGCCCTTGCTATCAGATATGCGGTTGACAACGGAGCCAAAGTGATCAATATGAGTTTTGGAAAAAGTTATTCGCCAAATGCTGAGTGGGTTTATGATGCAATCAAATATGCAGCAAGCAAAGATGTTTTATTAGTTCATGCAGCAGGTAATGACCATAAAGATATTGACAAGAGCGATAACTTTCCAACAGACGCTCCTGATAAAGTAAAGGAAATTGCAGACAATGTGATTACGATCGGTTCTATGACCAGAAATTATAATGAAGATCTTGTTTCTTCTTTCTCTAACTATGGAAAACTGAATGTTGACCTTTTTGCACCGGGATCTGAGATTTTTTCAACAGTTCCAAAAAACGGATACGAGATCAATCAAGGTACTTCAATGGCAGCTCCGGCTGTGGCAGGAGTAGCTGTGCTGATTCGTTCTTATTACCCAGAACTTTCGGCAAGTCAGGTGAAACACATTTTAATGAACTCAGGTATCAAAGTTGACCTTGAGGTTAAAATTCCTGGAGGAGATGGCAAAACAGTTCCTTTCAGTGACCTTTCTGTTTCTGGCCGTGTGTTGAATGCATATAATGCCTTGAAAATGGCTGATAGTATGGTCAATTAATCATCTTAAGAAACCAAACACAAGCTACAAAGGATCACTGCTCCTTTGTAGCTTTCTATTAATACAACGTATACAATGAAAAGAAATCTTACACTAGTTGCATTCACCATTCTGTGTTTGCATGTATTTGGACAACAAAAAACGTATTGGCAACAACACGTGAACTATACCATGGATATTGATGTAGACGTAGAAAAATACCAATACACAGGAAAGCAAAAACTGGTTTATACCAATAACTCGCCTGACGTATTGAATGAGGTATTTTATCATCTTCAGTTCAATGCCTTTCAACCTGGAAGTGACATGGATATCAGATTGCAGCATATCGCCGATCCT
>CAYQPI010000248.1:0-2994 GCA_964419405.1 uncultured Flavobacteriaceae bacterium | reverse complement strand
GTAATTTTTTCTTTCGGTCAATATAGGCAAACATCACCTGATTGATATCTGTTGCGAATTCAATCCAGGATCCTTTAAAAGGAATTACCCTTGCCGAATATAATTTCGTTCCATTTGCGTGGAATGATTGTCCGAAGAACACACCAGGTGAACGGTGCAACTGGGATACGACAACTCTTTCCGCTCCGTTAATAACGAAGGTTCCACTATGTGTCATATAAGGAATTACTCCCAGGTATACGTCCTGAACGATCGTTTCAAAATCTTCGTGCTCCGGATCAGTACAATATAGTTTTAAACGAGCTTTAAGAGGTACACTGTAAGTCAATCCTCTTTCGATACACTCTTGAATGGAATATCTTGGCGGATCAACAAAGTAATCCAGGAATTCTAAAACAAAATTATTTCTGGTATCGGTAATTGGGAAGTTTTCCATGAAAGTTTTGTACAAACCTTCGTCACTTCTCTCATCTGATTTAGTTTCTAATTGAAAAAAATCTTGAAAAGATTTAATTTGAATATCGAGGAAATCTGGATATTCGGTAATCAATTTAGCTGATGCAAAGTTTACTCTTTGGGTTTTTTGTTTCGTTGCCAATGGAGATAAATTTAAATTAAATTATAAGAACGAATATATATGCAAAATGGTTTAGGTCTAAGCGGTATTACCCCAAAGACCTAAACCTCAACTGTTTAGTTGCTAAGCGAATTACTTAAGCTCAACTTCTGCTCCAGCTTCTTCTAAAGATTTTTTAAGACCTTCTGCCTCATCTTTAGAGATACCTTCTTTGATAGGTGCTGGTGCACTATCAACGATTCCTTTAGCTTCTTTTAAGCCTAAACCAGTTAATTCTTTAACCAATTTAACTACAGCTAATTTAGAACCACCTGCGGCTTTAAGGATAACATCAAATTCTGTTTGCTCCTCAGCAGCGGCTTCACCACCACCTGCAGGTCCTGCTACTGCTACTGCAGCTGCTGCAGGCTCAATACCATACTCTTCTTTCAAAATATTTGCCAATTCATTAACCTCTTTTACTGTTAAGTTAACTAATTGTTCTGCGAAATCTTTCAACTCTGCCATTTTTCTACTGTTTAAATTTTATTATTTAGTTTATTAGTGTGTTTATTCTTTTTCTGATAAAGTTTGAAGGATACCATGAATTTTTCCTCCTCCAGACTGAAGTGCTGAAATAACACTCTTCGCTGGTGATTGTAACAATCCAATGATCTCTCCAATAACCTCTTCCTTAGACTTGATGTCTACCAAGTTGTCTAGTTGGTCATCTCCAACATATACAGCCTCTTCAACATAAGCACCTTTAAGGATTGGTTTTTCTTTTCCTTTACGGAACGCTTTGATTACCTTCGCTGGAGCATTTCCAGTTTCTGACATCATTAAAGAAGTATTTCCTTTAAGAACGTTTGGTAATTCTCCAAAATCTTTATCACTACTATCCATTGCTTTTGCAAGCAAGGTATTTTTCACAACTGCCAATTTAACGCCAGCTTTAAAACAAGCTCTTCTTAAATTAGAAGTATCTGAAGCATTCAATCCTGAGATATCAGCTAAATAGATTACTGGGTTATCAGCTAACTTTCCAGTTAAATCTTGTATTACTTGCGATTTTTCTTCTCTTGTCATAATTTCAAAATTTTACAGGATTAAACTGTCTTAGCATCTATTGCAACTGAAGGACTCATTGTACTAGACAAGAAAATGCTCTTGATATATACTCCTTTTACAGTTGAAGGTTTTAATTTTACAATGGTTTTAATTAATTCATTTGCATTCTCGGCAATTTTATCAGCTTCGAAAGAAACCTTACCAATTGATGCATGAACAATACCTGTTTTATCCACTTTAAAATCTATTTTACCACCTTTTACGTCTTTGACCGCTTTGGCTACATCCATAGTAACAGTACCAGTCTTTGGGTTTGGCATTAAACCACGAGGGCCTAATACTCTACCTAAAGGACCTAATTTACCCATTACGCTAGGCATAGTCACAATCACGTCAACATCTGTCCATCCTCCTTTAATCTTTTGAAGGTACTCATCTAATCCTACGTAGTCAGCTCCTGCTTCCTTAGCTTCTGCTTCTTTATCAGGAGTAACCAATGCCAATACTTTAACATCTTTACCCGTACCATTTGGAAGTGTTACAACACCTCTCACCATTTGGTTCGCTTTACGTGGATCTACACCTAAACGAATTGCAAGATCAACACTTGCATCAAAATTAACGTTGGTGATTTCCTTTACTAGAGCTGAAGCTGCCAACACATCATGAGATACACTCGTGTCAACTTTTGCTCTAGCTTCCTTTTGTTTCTTTGCTAGTTTTGCCATTTTCTTACGCTGTTTTTACTGGAGCTGTCCCCTTTACACGAATACCCATAGATCTCGCTGTTCCTGCAATCATTAACATAGCTGACTCTACCTGAAATGCATTTAAATCCTGCATTTTGTCCTCAGCAATGGTACGTATCTGATCCCAAGTAACGGATGCTACTCTCTTACGATTTGGTTCTCCAGAACCTTTCTTCACTTTAGCTGCTTCTAACAATTGAACTGCTGCTGGTGGAGTTTTTACGATAAAATCGAAAGATTTATCCTTGTAAACATTAATTACAACTGGTAAAACCTTTCCTGGTTTATCCTGAGTTCTAGCATTAAACTGCTTACAGAACTCCATGATATTAACTCCGGCAGCACCTAATGCTGGTCCCACTGGTGGTGAAGGGTTTGCCGCACCGCCTCGAACCTGCAATTTTACTACCTTACTAACTTCTTTTGCCATCGTTTTAACTTTAATTAATAAAACACATTAAGTGGAAGCTAATGCATTTACATAATACCGTAACATTTATGATATTTTTTCAACCTGCATGTAGTTCAGTTCAAGCGGGGTCTTACGCCCGAAGATCTTCACCATCACCTCAAGTTTTCTCTTTTCTTCATTGATCTTCTCAATGGTTCCGTCAAAAC
>CAYQPI010000247.1:0-21763 GCA_964419405.1 uncultured Flavobacteriaceae bacterium | reverse complement strand
AGTACCTACATGCATAAAGACAAGAATGGGAAATTGACCATGGGGCCCATCTGGGACTTTAATCTTGGTTTTGGAAATGCGGATTACTGCAGTGGAGGTAGTACCGATGTTTGGGCTTATAAATTCAATGAGCGATGCCCTGGAGACTACTGGTCAGTGCCTTTTTGGTGGTACAGATTGCTGGAAGATCCGTATTTTGTAGCACAGTTGAAGGAGAGATGGAATACCTTGAGAGGAAATGTATTGTCTCAACAGAATATCAACGCTAAAACGGCTGCCTACGAGGCGAATTTGAATGAGTCGGATGCGATAAACACCAACTTTAGAATATGGAATGTATTAGGAGAATATGTTTGGCCTAACAATTTTGTTGGGACCACGCATACGGCAGAAAGAATTTATCTGGAAGAATGGGTGTCTGATAGAGTTTCTTGGCTGGATACACACATTAATCAGTTGTAGGATACTGAATCTGTCTGTACATGCTGTCAAGCGACTGTAAGTAAAGGAGAAGAACCTTTAACTCAATATATTATGGTCATTGTAAATTCTTTTGCAATAGCAGTGGTATTGCTGTTTATTACCATGCTCTGCTGGGGCTCCTGGGCTAACACCCAAAAACTTGCCACAAAAAAGTGGCCTTTTCAACTTTTTTACTGGGACTATGTTATCGGAATTCTACTATGTTCGCTGGTCTTAGGGTTTACACTAGGGAGTTTTGGAACATCAGGAAGGCCCTTTATCGAAGATTTGATGCAGGCAGATCAAAGTACTTATTTTGCTGCCTTTTTAGGTGGGGTCATCTTTAATCTTGCCAATATTTTGTTGGTGGCAGCTATTGATATAGCTGGTATGGCTGTGGCCTTCCCGATTGGAATTGGCCTGGCCCTTGTGTTGGGAGTCATTTTGAATTATATAAAGTACCCCATAGGAGATCCTGTTTATTTGTTTATTGGCGTGTTTTTGGTGGTCGTTGCGATTGTATTGGATGCCAAGGCCTACAAAAATATTGATCAAAGTGACGGAAAAGTATCTTCAAAAGGGATTGTACTTTCTCTGCTGGCCGGGCTGTTAATGGGCTTCTTTTTCCGATTTGTGGCCGATTCAATTTCCACAAATTTCTCAAATCCAACTCCTGGTAAATTTACACCTTATAGCGCCTTCTTTGTTTTCTCCGTAGGGATTTTGATTTCCAATTTTTTATGGAATTCCATTGTGATGGCCAGACCATTTAAAGGAGCGCCTGTTAAGTATAAAGACTATGTAAGTATGGGAAATCTAAGGCTACACAGTATTGGTTGGTTAGGAGGTATCATTTGGGCCATAGGCATGTCATTTAGTTTACTGGCTTCAGAGCAGGCTGGTTTTGCTATATCCTACGGATTGGGTCAGGGCGCTACCATGGTGGCTGCTATCTGGGGTGTTTTTGTCTGGAAAGAGTTTAAAACTGCCGATGCCAAAACCAACCGCCTGATCAATTTTATGTTTTTGTTCTTTATCGTTGGTCTCGTGCTGATTATCTATGCAAGGTTAAAATAGTTTCGTCATGAAAAAAAGAATAGTCGTTGTTGGAAGTTGTAACACAGATCTGGTCATCAGAACTTCAGTATTCCCAAAGCCCGGAGAAACTGTGATGGGCGATGATTTTAATATTTTTGCCGGAGGAAAGGGAGCAAACCAGGCTGTAGCCGCAAGTCGTTTAGGAGCCGAGGTTGTTTTTGTGACCAGAGTGGGAGAAGATTCATTTGGTCAGGAGGCGATTCGAGGTTTTCAAAAGGAAGGTATGCCAACTGATTTTGTGTTTCGGGATGCCTCTTTGCCGAGCGGGGTGGCCACCATTACCTTGAATGAGCAGGGTCAAAATTCTATCATTGTAGCTCCTGGGGCAAACAATGCCTTGAGCAAGGATAATATTCAGAAGGTGAAGGAGACCTTGGCAGGTGCAGCGCTTTTGCTTGTGCAGCTGGAAGTGCCTTTACCTACTGTAGTACACGCCATAGATCTTGCCAGTTCCTTAAATAAGCCAGTGATTTTGAACCCGGCTCCGGCCTGTGAATTGCCTCAAGAGTTGTATGCAAAAATTGATGTGATCACACCAAATGAAACAGAAGCTATGATGCTTACAGGTATCGAGGTGGTGGATGAATCGACTGCTTCACAGGCTGCTGATAAATTTTTAGGTTGGGGTGTGAAACATGTTGTCATTACCATGGGTGAAAAAGGTGTTTATTATAAAGATGCAAAAGAATCTTATAGGGTAGCTGCTGTAAAAACCAATGTGGTTGACACTACCGCGGCAGGAGATACCTTCAATGGAGGACTGGCTGTGGGTCTGGCATCAGGTGAAAGCTGGCCCAAAGCCTTACATTTTGCAAATATTGCAGCATCCATTGGAGTCAGCAGATTGGGAGCTCAGGCTTCGATCCCTTTTAAGGAGGAGGTTTCTAAAATGCTGTAAACAAGATGTTTACATATTTACATGTAAGTTTATTTTTAATTCATTGCAAAGCAAGTTAATCTAAGTATTCAAATTTTCTAAAAAAATCATTCGTAAATGACAAAATAGTATCAAGACTTTTCTTGATAGATATGTAATTTTGGAATGCAAATAGTAAGTTTTAGAAAATGTCAGTAGAAACAAAGTTATCCTTTAAGGAAAAGCTGGGTTATGGCCTGGGCGATGGTGCCGCCAATATAGCCTGGAGAGGTGTTGCCACATTCTTATTTATCTTTTATACTGACGTTTTTGGTTTGAGTCCGGTGACCGTAGGGGTATTGATGTTGGTAGCACGATTTAGTGATGGCATTAGTGATGTTCTCATGGGAGTGATCGGCGACAGAACCAAATCGAAATACGGAAAATTCAGACCGTGGATTTTATGGACAGCTATTCCCTTAGGATTGATTCTTTCCCTGCTGTTTACCTCTCCTGAATTAGGAGAATCAGGCAAGATTGTTTATGCCTATATCACCTATATCTTTTTTACCTTGATCTATACGGCCAATAATGTACCTTATGGAGCATTGATGGCAGTGATGACCGGAGATGATAAGGAAAGGACCAGTTTGGGCTCGTTTAGAATGGTTGGTGCTTTTGGAGGAGGTATGCTAGTGCAGGGTGCGCTCTTGTTTTTGGTGGCACATTTTGGGAATGTAGATCCTGAGATCGTGATCGATCAAATGGCTGAAGAAAAATTCAGGGTCACCGTATCAGCTCCTGCTGACGTTGAGAATGTAAACATAAAGACAGAAAATGGCATAGCCGATTTTATCTGGGATGACCATACCTTAGACAGTGAAGAGAACGTTCCTACCCATAGTAAGAGTTTTTCAATTGAGGCGAATAAAGAATATTCCTTTATCGTTACTGGAGAGCCGGGCATCGAAGTGTCTAGTATTTCTTTGATCGATCAAAAGAAAGGCTATAGCAACTCCATGTATATCATGTCAGTTTTTTTGAGCCTCTTTATGTTTATTACGTTCTATACCACAAAAGAAAGAGTACAACCGCCTAAGACACAAAAGAATAACCTACGAAGAGATTTAAAAGACCTTATATCGAACAAACCTTGGTTGGTACTGTTGGTGATTGGCCTGTTATTCAATATTTATAACTCCATTAAGCAGGGGATTGTAATCATATATTTCACACATTATTTGAATAATCAATTACTGGCAGCTTCCTTCCTGGTGGCATTGATGCTGGCTTCTGTAGCAGGAGCAATGATCACGGCACCTTTAGGAAAGCGCTTTGGAAAGAGAAATTTGTTTATAGCCGCCCTGTTATTTTCAGGAGGTGTCAATTCATTGTTCTATTTTTTAAGCCCTTCGGATGTAGAGGCTGTCTTTACCATCGGGGTGATCTCAGAATTTGCCTCAGCCATATTCCCAACGCTTTTCTTCGTGATGTTGGGAGATGCCGCTGACTATTCAGAATATAAAAATGGAAGAAGGGCAACGGGCCTTATTTATTCTGCGGGCTCCTTTGCGACCAAATTTGGAGGAGGTATCGCAGGGGCTATCATTGGTTTGATTTTAGGAGCTTTTGCCTATGACGGACAGGATGCAACCTCCATAGAAGGTGCTATTCCGGGGATTGTTATGTTAATGAGTTGGGTGCCGGCCATTATTACGGTGGTTGCTGCGGCCTTTATGCTCATCTATCCATTAAATCAGAAAAAATTAGACGAGGTAACTACCGAGTTGAACAAGAGAAGATTACAAGAAAGAACAAACTAGAACAGATTAAATTTTTTACAAATGAAATACGGTCATTTTGACGATGCGAACAGGGAATATGTCATTACCAACCCTAAAACTCCATACCCATGGATCAACTATCTGGGGAACGAAGACTTCTTTTCACTAACATCTAATACAGGAGGTGGATATACCTTTTATAAAGATGCCAAGTTCAGACGTCTTACAAGGTATAGATATAATAATGTGCCTGTTGATGATGGAGGAAAATATTTTTATATCAAAGATGGTGATACTGTGTGGTCTCCGGGGTGGAAGCCGGTCAAAACTGAATTGGATACTTATGAATGCCGTCATGGTATGAGCTATACAAAGATCAAGGGATCAAAAAACGGTGTGAGTACTGAAGTTTTGCAGTTTATCCCACTTGGTTTTTGGGGTGAGATTCAAAAAGTAAGCCTGAAAAATGAAAGCGATGAAACGAAAAAGCTCAAGCTTTTTTCATTTATAGAATGGTGTCTTTGGAATGCCGAAGATGATATGACAAATTTCCAGCGAAACTTTAATACCGGTGAGGTCGAAATAGAAGATAGTGTGATCTATCACAAGACAGAATTCAAAGAAAGAAGGAACCATTATGCCTTCTATTCAGTGAATGAAGAGATTCAGGGTTTTGATACAGACAGAGAGTCATTTATAGGCTTGTATAACGGCTTTGATAGCCCCGATACTGTGGCCAAAGGAGCACCTGGAAATACGGTGGCACACGGTTGGTCTCCTATAGCCTCCCACTATTTGGAAATAGAATTACAGCCAGGAGAGCAGAAAGACCTGGTGTTTATGCTGGGCTATGTTGAGGTTGATCCTGAAGATAAATGGGAATCAAAGGCGGTGATCAATAAGAATCCGGCCAAAGCCATGATCGAAAAGTTTGATACGGTGGCCAAAGTGGATGCAGCGTATGATGCCTTGCGAACTTACTGGGATGATCTGCTATGCACGATCTCTATAGAATCAGGTGATGACAGGTTAGATCGGATGGTCAATATCTGGAATCAGTACCAGTGTATGGTGACCTTTAATATGTCTCGTTCAGCGTCATTTTTTGAATCTGGTATCGGCAGAGGAATGGGCTTTAGAGATTCTAATCAAGACCTGATTGGTTTTGTACATCAGATCCCTGAAAGAGCCAGAGAACGAATTTTTGATATTGCCTCGACCCAGTTTGAAGATGGTTCCTGTTATCATCAATACCAGCCACTGACCAAAAAAGGGAACTCAGCCATAGGAGGAGATTTTAACGATGATCCTATGTGGTTGATCTTATCTACGACCGCCTATATCAAAGAAACAGGAGATTTTTCTCTCTTGGATGAGATGGTACCTTTTGACAATGACAGTTCAAGAGCCAAGCCTCATTTTGACCATCTAAAAGCCTCGTTTTATCATGTGGTGAATAATTTAGGTCCGCATAAACTGCCTTTGATCGGAAGGGCAGACTGGAATGATTGTTTGAATTTGAATTGTTTTTCTGATGATCCGAATGAATCCTTTCAAACGACAGGAAATAAAAAAGGAGATACAGCTGAATCGCTGATGATTGCCGGACTTTTTGTGGTCTATGGAAAAGAATTTATTGAACTGTGTAAGTATGTGGGTAAGGATGATGAAGCAGCTGAGGCTGAAGTACATGTCAATGCCATGATTGAAGCAGTAAAAGCCCATGGCTGGGATGGAGAATGGTATTTAAGGGCCTACGATTATTACGGAAAGAAGATTGGCTCTGATGAAAACGAAGAAGGGAAAATTTTCGTTGAATCTCAGGGCTGGTGTACTATGGCTGAAATTGGAAAAGAAGAAGGACTGGTAGAAAAATCATTAGACTCTGTGAAAGAACATCTTGATTCTGAGTATGGAGTGGTGTTGAATTACCCGGCCTTTACCAAGTATCATATAGAGTATGGTGAGATCTCTACCTATCCGGCGGGATATAAAGAGAACGGAGGAATATTCTGTCATAACAACCCATGGATCATGATTGGCGAGACCATGATCGGAAGAGGAGACAATGCCTACGATTATTATACCAAAATTGCCCCAAGTTTCTTAGAAGATATCTCAGAATTACACAAGGTAGAGCCTTATGTATATTGCCAGATGATCGCGGGTAAAGAGGCATTCAAGCCAGGAGAAGCTAAAAATTCATGGTTGTCGGGAACTGCTTCCTGGAATTTTTATGCCATCACTCAGTACATTCTAGGTGTCAGGCCAGAATACGATGGATTGAGGGTTGATCCATGTATCCCAAAAGCCTGGGACGGATTTAAAATGCAACGAAAATTTAGAGGAGCTACCTATCAACTGATCATTAAAAACCCTGATCATGTGAGTAAAGGGGTAAAGGAGCTTATCATAAATGGAGAACGTTCAAGTTCGAATATAATTCCACTACTTGAAAAAGGTAAAAGTCACACAATCGAAATAATTATGGGATAAAAGATTGAGATTTTTACAGAAAGAAGCTCCTGAAAGCCTATGTTTTCAGGAGTTTTCTTTTTTGAGGACCTCGCAACTCACCCCCTCGAAGCTGACCGCCTCACCTCATAGGGGGTGAGTATTTGGCTGTGAGCATTTTTTTACAAAAGAAAGGATTATAATACGCGTTGCATGCCAACGAATTCTTTTCTGAATTCGCTGGGGGTGCAATCTTTGGATCTTTTAAAGATACGGTTGAAGTTGGCTATATTGTTAAAGCCACATTGAAAACTGATCTCACCGATACTCTTTTCCGTTTCAATTAGCGCTCTGCTGGCATAGCTAATTCGGGTGTCATTAACGTAGTTGATAAACGTTTTACCCGTTCGCTTCTTGATAAAACGATTAAAGGAAACGGCACTCATATTGACAAGTTGGGATATCTCATCAAGGGCTATTTTTCTATGGTAATTTTCCTGAATAAATTCATACACCTTTTTGATGCTTTCGCTATTCTGGAAATCATTCATTTCAGAGAACTGGGTTGACAGCAGGGTCTGGTTTTCAGAAACAGCCAGCTCATTTAAGATCGAAATAAATTCTAGGAAATAATTGATGCCATGCAGTTTTGGCAGGGCCATGAGTCTGGGTTTTACCTTGGTTGTTATTTCCTGAGAAAAAAGTATCCCGTGTTTTGACCTGTTGAACATGTCTCGAATGCTTTTAAAGATCCTTCTCGATAACATTTTATCATTCAACAAATCATGCTGAATATGTATGGTGATCTCATGGATCTCCTTGCAGGTACACTTATTCAGTTCCCAGCCATGGGTCAGGTTTGGCCCAACCAATACAAGTTCAACATCATCAATAACATTGGTATGGTCTCCTATGATTCTTCTAACACCACTTCCTTTTGAAATAAAATTTAGCTCATATTCAGGGTGGAAATGAACGGGGAAATCAAAATCATCTTTGATTCTTTCATATACCAGAAAACTATCTTCCGGACTTAACTGTGTAATTTCTCTGTGAACACTACTCCTCATAATTCAATCTTCCTTTTATAGTCTTATTCTATCAACATGTGACAATATAGTATTAATTGTGTATAGCGACATCACTCTGATGATTTTTTTTTCAACAGGGCATCATTTAACAGCCCTCAGGCTCTAGTATAATGCTTGACCCGTATATTTATTGCCTGTTGGGATGTTTATTTTGAATTTGAAACCTAAGGGAGAGACATTGGTTCACCTTTTTTTAACATTGGTTTGAGCTAAAATGACAAAATGCACATAGTGAAAAGTCACTGTAAGCAGTAGAAACGTGAAAAAGTTGACCATTTAGGCTTTGGAGCTTATCAGGTTTTTAAGAAAGACCACTGTGATAATAATGGTAATAAAGGCATAGGGGAGAGAGGTAATAACGATGAGTTTGGTCATGGCTCCTAATAGATCGAGATTGGCCAGTTTGTTTCCCAGGAGGAGTAGGGAGCAGCCGATGACAGGAAGAAAAACACCCCAGATGTATCGATGCCTTTTTGCAGGGTTTCTGTTGCCTTTGTCTGAAAACATACTGAGTACATAGATGGCAGAATCCATAGAAGTAATCAGAAAGGTAAATAGAACCAACACCACCAAAGAGTTGATGAGGGTTTGAAAAGGGTATACTTCAAAAAAGACAAAGATAGAGGTAAACACGTTGCCAAATTCATTGTTATAGTTGCTCCATTGTTCAAGTCGTAAAAAAGCAGATTCTCCAAAGGCCGTAAACCAAAAAAAAGTACCCACAGAAGGAATGAGTAAAATGGCAATAACAAATTCACGTATGCTTCTTCCCTTCGAAATTCGTGCGATAAAAATTCCTGTAAACGGAGCCCAGGATAGCCAGAAGGCCCAATAGAAATAGGTCCATGAACTCAAGAATTCTTTGCCTGGGTCATAGTGACCCAAGGCCAGACTCAAATAGACAAAGTCTGTAATATAGTGGTAAAAGGTTGAGGCAAATCGTCTTATCATTAACCAGCTGTCTCCCTGTAGAAAAACAAATAACAGCAAAAACAAGGCGATGAGTATGTTGATCTTTGAAATGACATTAATGCCTTTGTTTACTCCATAGCTCGCAGATAGAAAGGATATCAGGCTGATGGTCAATAAAATGCCAATCGTTCCTTTAAGGTGGAAATCAAGTTCAGGTAACAGGTGATTCAGGCCTCCGCTAATTTGAGTGACCCCAAGAGCCACCGCAGCGATCACGCCAATGACAGTGACTAAAATAGTCAGTAGATCAATACCTTTTAGCATGTATTTGTTGGTATGGAATCGTTTCACAGGTGCGCTCATCAGCACGGGCTCCTTGTGAACATAGATATAGAAACCGATGATCAAAGCGAACAGTCCATACATGGCCCAGGGAGTAAAGCCCCAGTGATAAAAGGTGTATTCTAAGGCCAGAGTATGATTGTCTCCCTCACTTTGTATAGGCGGGTTCTTGAACATAAATACAGGCTCCTGTACGGCGCGTAGAATTAAACCAGCCCCCATGCCGGCACTGAATAACATGGCAGACCACGACCAAAGATCATATTCAGGTTTGTCTTCCTTATTCCCAAGTTTCTTTTTGCCAATGGGCAATAAGGCTAATAAGATCAAGAGTAAAACACATCCCAGCCCAATGCTCAGATAAAACTGACCAAAGTATTCCCTCACCCATTCTGATAGACTTGAAATTTGCCGAATAGCGTTTAAGGGGTTGCTTATGATCCAAATAGAAAAAATAACAAGAGTAAGAATGGATAGTCCCAGAATTTTATAGTTGTGAAATTCGTTTTTAGGACTAGTCATAAACTGCGAATGTCGTTTTGTTGACAGACCAGATAAAAATACTGTTTTTTTGTCAGAAGTGTTTTCGGGAGGCAAGGCATGCCTTCATTGGTTTCAGACAATGAAAAATCGGTAACACACGCCGAGACTTATGTTACCGATCTAAGATTTGTTAAAACAGATTTAAGTTCTAGTTCACCTGATGAATAGTGGCCTCTCCAATGACCAGACCTCTGTTGACCATAGGGCTTCCCTTATAATGAATGGAAGCTTCTCCATAGGCAGTGACTTTTAAGTCGTCAGAAACATTTAGTTTGATTCTTCCTTCTCCATAAGCCGTTACTTTGGCGCTAGTATTCTTGACGCCAAAGGTGTTGATCTCTCCCTCTCCGTAAGAAATGACCTTCTGGCGAGCTGCATGTCCTTCCTTTACCTCAAGATAAGACTCTCCATACATGGTGGCATAAAACTTATCCACTTCAATTTCGCTCAGGTATACCTCTGATTCTCCGTAAATTTTAAGTGATAATTCCTCACTTTTTAAGTTGCTTTTGAATTTGTGCGTCTCTTCGCCTCTCAAAGAAATTTCTTCTAAATTTTTATAATATACTTTTGCTGAAACGATGGTCCCATGGTAAATGGCATCCTTGCCTTTGTAATCCTCATATTCAACCTTTTCAGATTTTGTATAGACTTTGGCATCGTCTAAATAAATATGAAGAGTTTTGCCCTTTACTTCTACATTTAGTTTGTCCATAGAAACATCGATATCCTGGATCACAACTGATTCTGTCTCGGCTTCTTCGAAAATGACTTCGATGTGGGGGCTGATAATTACTTCATCAAAGGAGTTGACGTCAAATGTTTTCTTTTGGGCTTCTGCATGTTGCCATCCAAAGAGAGCAAAGGCAGCGATGATGAGTGTTAGGTAAGTTTTTTTCATGAGATGCTTATTTATTGTTATGTTTTAGTGCCAATTCTTTGATATTGGTTTCTATAAAGATACGACGAAATCAAAATTGTTACACCTTGATAAAAAAAATAACATGTAAGAGCGAAAATCTATGACCCTCAGGCTTATTTTCTCGTCATAGACTGAACCCCTTTCCAGTCGTCATCAATTTCTTGAGTGATCAGGTGCGCTGCTCTGTTTAAGAAAAGTTTGGCGGTAAGATCTTTGGGGTTCTGTTTAAAAATCTGCTGAAAAGTTACTGCAGACATGGCAAATTCTTTATTGAAATACAATTCCATACCACGGTTAAAGGTACCCAATGTGTTTAATTTATGTTTGTAGAGTTTTTTGGGATCTCCGTTGATGCATTCGTAAAGTTTAATTGGTTTCTTTTTGCCAATTACCTGTACCGGGCCCAGGTATCTGAATTCAAATTCATCCGGATCCTTCAAGTTGTTCATGCATTTTCCTGTCATTAGTATGGAGGTGCCAAAGTGTTTTGACAGACCTTCGATTCTTGAAGCGGTATTTACCGTGTCAGATATTATAGCGGCGTCCAGTCGTTCCACATCACCTGTAATGCCCATAATCAGATCGCCGTTCTGCATTCCGATACCAACTTTAACTGCTGTTCTGTTTTTTAACTTTCGGATTTTGTTATATTCATCCAGGGCCCTGTGCATTTCTACTGAAGCTCTTAAGGCATCTTGTGATCCCCCAGGGAAAAGGGCCATAAATCCATCGCCAAGATATTGCATGATAAAGCCCGCATTTTTGCGAATGACAGGTCCCATACGTTTGTTAAAGGAGTTGATAAAAAGGAAATTATCTTTAGGGCTTAATCCTTCTGAGAGAGCGGTAAATTCTCTGATGTCCACAAACATGACGGTTACTTCTTTTTCGGCCAAATCACCTAAGGAAACTTCGGTTAGTCTGTTTTTTCCCAAAGATTTGATGAACTCTGTGGGCACAAATTTTTGACTTACCTGATGGATCCGTTTGACGGCCTCCTCTCTTTCCTGGGCTTCCTTCAACCCTTTTTGAAAGAGTTGAGCACCTTCAATGGCGACTGCCGATTGTAAGGCAATCGTAGTAAGTAATTTTAATTCAGCCGCTCTGAATTCTCTATTGTCAGCATGGCCCAGTATCACCAGGCCCAAAGTCCGGTTTTTGACCTTTAATGGCGCATACATCATGGCTTTTAAATGTTGCAAAGCCGGATTGATCTGAATTCTTTTGATGTCAACAATAGCCGAGGTGCCTTTTTGAATCAGGTCCTTTAATAAGTGGTTTTGTTCTTCAATATTTTGTTCTCGTTTCTGATCTTCACCAAAAGCAGACATGATTACAGCCTTGTCGATCTCGGTATCGAGCAGGAGAAACAAACCGTGTGTTGAATCAATGATCTGAGCGGCTTCTGTCAGGGCCATTTCAGCGATGGATTTCACTTCGATCTTCTCCGATAATTTCTCGCTAAAATCATAGATCATGTTGATTTCCCGGTAGAGGCCCAAAACTTCATTCCCAATTTTTTTCTTTTCCATGTCTTTTGAAACAAGGATAGAAAGCATCTTTGTTATGATTAATGCATTTTCGTCATTGCTCACTACCTGAGCATATTCAAAACCTTCATGCTGAAGTGAATATTGCAAGGTATATGCACTCATTTCCCCCCATAAAAATTTGTCCTGCAAATCCAGCACTGAAAAATCAAGCGCCATCTCTTTAGACAGATTTGAGAGTAAGGCTTCCGTGCTTTTGTCTTTTAAGACATGCTTTAGTGCCCGAAGGCGTGTTCTTATTTTTTTATCGAGGGTGATCATCTTAGGCTTTTAAAATTTCTTCGGCCACTTCGAGCATCTCATCCGGATCAAAGGGTTTGGTCATATACCTGTCTGCGCCCATTTCCAGGCCTTTTTGTCTGTCCACTTCCTGGCCTTTGGCTGTGAGTAAGATGATATAGACATGAGAGAGCTTGAGTTCTTTCTTCACCTTGTGACAAACCTCCATGCCATTCATTTTGGGCATCATCACGTCGAGAAATACCAGATTAGGTTCCTCTTTTTGAATCAATTCCAGGGCCTGTTCACCGTTTTCTGCAAATAATAATTCCACCCCTTCATCCTCAAGATCTTCCAGTGTTTGCTCGATCAGCATACGAATATGAGCCTCGTCATCAACAATTAATAATTTTTGTGCCATGTATAATTAGGTTTTTTATGGTTAGTTCGTTTATTCATAAATGAAAAACATCGTGTTTTCCATGCCTTTTTGCCCCTTGAGGTCTTTGATGACCTTTTGATCGGCATTGAAGACAGAGTTGAGCATGATAATATCCGGTTGTGCTTCAGTTGCGTTTTTTAAGAGGTTTTTAGGATCACTTTCCATCACCTTGTACCCACGTGCACTCAAAACTTCAGACAGGGTTTTCACAGCTGATGAATCTTCATCCACTACGAGTACCTTCTTTTTAGAAACACCCTGTTCCAGCAGTTCATCAACTTCGTGGAATAGTTGTTCTGTGTTGATAGGTTTAGTCAAGTAGCGATCCACACCGATCTTCAATCCACGTTCTTTATCCTGCACGATGGAGAGGATAATAATAGGGATATCCATGGTGGCCGGATCATTTTTTAATACAGCCGCTACGTCAAAGCCATTGATCTCTGGCATCATCACATCCAGAATGATTAGGTCAGGTTTTGATAAGCGCACCATATCAAGCGCTGCTTTTCCATTGGCCGCCTCTTTGACCTGATATCCGGCGTCGCCTAATTCTTGTCTCAACAGAGACCGAATGGGCGTGTCATCATCTACCACCAGAATCGTAGGAATTTCTTTTACGTTGGTCAACGAAGAGTGCTTGATCTGTTTTTTTAGGCTATTCAGAATTCGATCGAGTTGAATGGGTTGTTCATTACTGCCTTCTCCCATCACCGGCATGGTAAAGAAGAAAGAACTACCCACACCGTGTTCACTCTTCATCCAGATAATTCCACCGTGATGCTCAATAATTTCTCTACAGATCGGCAGGCCCAGACCTGTACCTTTTGGCTTATCGGTCAAGGTATCTCCTGCCTGACGGAAACGTTCGAAAATTTTATGTCGATCCTCTTCTGCAATCCCAATACCTGTATCGGTAACTTCCACCATGATCTGCGCATTGTCAATATAGGCGTCAACAGATACTTTTCCTTTGTCGGTAAATTTCACGGCATTCGAGAGTAAATTGATTACTACCTGAATTAATTTATCCTCATCGGCACTGATCAGTGGTAAATCAGGAGAAATGTTTTTTTCGAGTGTCAATTCTTTTTCCTCGAAGAGGGCAGAGGTAGAGGCGATGGCCCTGTTGATGACATCTTGCAGAAAGATGGGTTTCATATGCCATTCCATTCTACCAGATTCAATTTTTGCCAGATCCAATACATCGTTGATCAGGTTGGTCAGGCGTTCGCCTTCTGAAACAACCACATTCAGGTTTTCGCTTACCTGCTTCATGGTGCGTTTGATCTTTTGATCATCAACTGTCACAGCAGGGAATACCTTGTCTTCCAGGCGCTTTCTGATAATTTTTGCAAAACCCAATACCGAGGTTAAAGGTGTTCTTAATTCATGACTCACCGTTGATAAGAAGGCTGATTTGGCCTCATTCGCATCCTCGGCCTTTGCTTTGGCATCCTTGGCTTCTTCGTAGAGTTCGGCATTGTGTAAGGCAACGCCAACATTGATGGCAATGGTACTCAATAGCCTTTTGTCCTCTTCATTAAAACGACTTGCCTGCTCGGTGCTTTGAACACTTAGTACGCCAATGATACTATCTTCCACAGGAATAGGTACCCCTAGGTAAGACATCACATCCTTACCAGTTCTTTCTACGCCTATTTTATCATAGGTAGCAGAAATATCGGTGTCCTGATTTATCAATAAGGATTTGCCAGTTTTGATAATACTCGAGGTGAGTCCTTGACCATAGGTCATGGGAGGCATGGTATCACCATCCTGATAGGGGAAATTAATGATTTCTTTTTCCTGATCTAAAATGGCCAGGTACGTGATATCAGATTTAAACAGTTTTTTCATTTGATTCCCCACCATTTGAATAAGTTCACTGAGTTCCAGTTTTTGGGTCAGGGCCTGACTTACATCATTGACGGTAGCCAGCTCATCCAGGCGCTGGTGTACTTCTTCGGTCCGTTCACTCACCTTATCTTCCAATGCTTTTCGCTGGTTGATGAGTATCCTGGTTCTTGAACTCACAATGGCATAGATCAGAAGTATAAATCCGAGCGCATACAAAGCGTATGCCCAAAGGGTTTTATACCAGGGAGGGGTGATGGCAAAAGAAGCAACGGCTTCTTCGCTCACATCACCAAAAATATTCTTAGCCTTCACTCTAAAATTATATTCTCCGGGAGGTAAATTGATATATTCTCTTGCAGCTTGTTTGGTCCAGTCAGACCAGTCTTTATCCAGCCCTTCAAGGTAGGTACTGTATTCCATGTCTTTCTGACCAATAAAGAAAGGTGCTGCGTAATTCACACTAACAGCATTCAGATTATTGTCGATTTTAACTTTTTTCGGAAAGTCTACGGCTCCCGCATAAATTAATGAATCTCCAGTTATAGTCATCTCACGTATTGCAACATTGAAATCAAGATCTGTCTTCTCATTGAGACCTCCTTCATAACGAACAATACCATCTGGACCTGAAAACCAAGCAATAGTATTTTCCTCGGTAGAAGATGGGTCGACATAGACGGTCCAAATGATTCGATTATTAAGCTCTTTAAAGGTTTCGTTATTGAGTTCGTACGTACCGTCCTGTTTCTTTTTTGCAACGATTAAGCCGTCTCCAACACCAAACCATAACCGGTCAAGATGATCTTTAAAAAACCTGATTCCACCTTCTTCTTGCCAGTTGATCAAGTGATCGAAGAATAGTTTTTTTTCTTCAAATTTATCTAAGTCAGCATTGAATACGTATGTCTTTTTATTTTCTTCGCTCCAAAGAACATAATCTTCATCAAACTTTGAGATCCCAACTTCACCTATGGGAACTCCTTCGTCCTGGGCATAAGTTTTAATCACAGCATTTTTAAGATCCATAACTTGATCTGTCATTTTTGGAACCAAAAGTTGCAATTGGCTATCTTCAGAATCACTTAACCAGATGCTTCCATCTTTATTTTCAGCGACAGCTCTAATAGTTCTATGTTTGTCGGTGAAAGATTCTTCTTCAAAGCTTTTTGTAATATCATTATAATAAAGGCTTGCTAGTCCATCTTGTAACTGCACAAATAGTCTATTACTGTCAATTTTAGAGAACTGTACTAGGTTTACCCTAAAATCATAGTTTTCACTCTTGCGAATAAATTTAAATTCTTTGCCAACAATTTCAATCAAACCCATAAAACCTGTTCCGGTATAAAGTTTTCCATCTTTTTCAGCAAAAGTGGCTCCTTGACCAATGGTTCCTTCGATGAGTTTTAATTTTTTACTGTCTTCGTCAAGATAGAAAATGCCATTGTTTGTGCTTAGGTATAAGATGTCCTTGAACCGGTATGAGGCAAATACCACCTTGGTACTGAGGCCTAAATTAGAATCAATCAATCCAAAATTGGAATTCAAATTCACCTTAGAAATTCCATTAAATAAAGGTAGCCATAGCACATTTCTGGAATCGACATATGCAAAGCTAACACTCCCATCTTGCAGGCCATTATCAGAATTGAATCGTTGAAGTAATTTGCCATCATGGTTTATGATAAAGGTGCCTTCTCCAAAAGAATTGATCACAAAATTTCCATTTGGTAAGGCAATACCAGGGAGGTAAAGTGAACCTTTTAATAGATCGTCAATTTCAGTTTTAAAGGGTGTGTACGTTTTACCGTCAAAGATGAAAAAATTGTTTGTTCGAGAACCGAGAAGCAATTTATCTTCATCATATGGTAAGATCACATAAATTCTCTCATCTTTAAATCGTTCACCACCAGGCACCAGCTCAAACGTATCCTCATCGGTCATATAACACAATCCTCGATTCCAAATTCTGAGATAATAGGTGTCGTGTACAATTTTACCCACATGATAGGCATCTTCAGAGACAATTACTTTTATAGAAGTTCCGTCCCAACAGTATAATTTATTGGTTGTTCGAAATATGATTCTTCCTTTATAATAATCTGTTTCCCATACATCAGCAAACTCTTTATGTTCTTCAGGAATTTTGTCACGTAGGCTTTTAAATTCTAATTCTCCAATTTCATTCGCCTCTAAATAGCCAAAATCACCATTTCCGCCTACATGAATTCTCCCGGATTCATCTTGAGCAAAGCTGCGGCATCCACTTTCAGGCAATTCAATCGTATTCCAGTTAACTCCGTCAAAAATGACGACACCTTGATTGTTTGCAAAATACATGATGCCCTGAGCATCCTCAGTGGCCCACCAATTGGTTGGAGCTGATTTATAATCTTCATAAGAATAATTGGTAATCATTGGTCTTCCCAATTGCTCCTGGGCAAAAGAAAAGGAAGAAATAAACAATAAGAAAATAAAAATCAGATGACGAAAATTACATCTTTGAAAGGAGAGTTGAATTTGTTTTATCATAGTAATGAGAGCGGCGAGGTTAGGTTAGGTGATCGCGGCTTATGCTTACTAAAATACAAATTTATTTATTATGCTTTTGAGACTGAAGGTTTTAATACACATTCTTTATCCCATTAAAGCTGCTCCTAAATTCTGAGGGGGTGCAATTTTGGTACTTCTTAAAGATTCGGTTGAAGTTGGAGATATTGTTAAAACCACAATCATAACAGATTTCAGAAATGCTGTCATTGGTTTCGATCAGGCGCCTGGTGGCGGAGCCTAACCTCACTTCGATTAAAAATTCCATAAACGATTTACCGGTTCTTTGTTTGGTCAGCCTGCTCAGAGAAATTACCGACATATTGACCAGTTCGGCGACTTCTTCTATTTTAATTTTGCGATGATGATTTTCTTTTAAGAAGGTGTAGACTTTTTCAATGCGTTCGCTGTTGTAAAAATCATTTTGTTGTTGAAAAGACCGGTTGGTCAAATAGGTCTGGTCTCTTGAAATGGCCAGATCATAGAGTAAAGATTGAAATTGTAAAAAGCTATCGAAGCCGTTTGTTTTACTCAGTTTGTGTATTTTCTTTTCCACCTGAGCGATGGTTTTGGCAGAAAAAAGGATGCCGCGATTGGCATTTTGAAACAGTGTTTTTATAGCCTGTAAAAGGTTTCTATCCAATAAACTGTCGCCAAAAACATCTGCAGGAAACTGTATGGTTATTTCATGAAAGGCCTCCTTGCCAGAGTTGTTATAGTTCTCCCAGCCATGGTATAAGTTAGGGCCGGTAAGCACCAGTTCCTTTTGACCTATCAGGCCGATATGATCACCCACAATACGTCTTCCGCCTTTGGCATTATGGATATAATTTAATTCATATTCTGGATGGAAATGTATTGGAAAATTAAAGACCTTACGTTTACGATCAAAAATTAAAAAACAATCATTGTTGCGTAAGGGAGTAATTTCGCGATGAATATTTTTCTCTATTTCACTCATTATCAATGTTCTAAAATTGGTTCAATTTGATGCTCATTCGATTATATCTCAATATCGGCTATAATCAGATCAAATTTACTCAAGAATCGATGTTGTAAAAGTATTGATTTGTGTTGTAAAACTACTTGTTTGCAGATGCTATTTCAGATAATTTTGTCATTCTTGTCTGTGAGCTTCAAGGGGTAAAACATTGAATGCGAACAGGCAATCGTTTAATGAAGTATTTTTAACACCCATGAAACTATTTAAAATCAGTTGGCTTATTTTGATTCTTTTTAGTCATGAGATCCATGCTCAGGCTGATCCAAATACGGCAAAGAACCCTATTCATGAGAAACTGACTGCAGTTCGCGGAAAAGGCATTTTATTTGGCCATCAAGATGACCTTGCCTACGGAGTAGGCTGGGAATATATTCGTGGCGAATCGGATGTAAAACGGGTAGCAGGAGATTATCCGGCCCTCTTTGGTTGGGAGCTGGGTGGTATTGAACTGGATCATACGAAAAACCTAGATAAGGTGCCTTTTGATCAAATGAAAAGTCTGGCTATTATGGGCGATGCCATGGGAGGAATCAATACCTTTAGCTGGCATCCTTATGCGCCGGTTACGCATGAAAGTTCATGGAATAAAGAAGTCATCGTCGTAAAGCATATAATTCCGGGAGGAAAATACCATGTAGCATTTAAGCAGCAGTTAGATAAGGTGGCCCGTTTTTTTCAAGGACTCAAAGACGATGAAGGGAAGGCCATTCCTTTTATCTTCAGACCCTGGCACGAGATGGACGGCAATTGGTTTTGGTGGGGATCCCGGCAATGTACTCCTGAAGAATTTCAAGAATTGTTTGCCTTCACGATTAATTACCTCAAAGAAGAAAAAGGGCTGAACCAGATGCTGGTGGCTTATTCGCCTGATCGAAATTTCGATTCTGAGGCAACTTACCTGACCTGGTACCCTGGTGATGCATATGTAGATATTCTCGGAGTTGATAATTATTCAGATCTGAAAAAAGGAGGCAGCGTCAAGGCGGCCATTGATAAATTACATATCGTAATAAGAACGGCCGAGAAAAAAGGGAAATTGGCAGCTTTTACCGAAACGGGTCTTGAAAATGTTTCTGAGGCCAATTGGTATACCGAGAAATTAGGATGGGTCTTGTCAGATCCTCTTGTATCAAGGCATATCAGTTACGTTATGGTCTGGAGAAATGATGGAAACGTGCATTACTTTTTCCCCTATCCCGAGCAGAAAGGTGCAGCAGCTGCCAATGCATTACTCGCGGGTAAGAACATCCTATTATTAGAAGATTTTAAGTCTTTGTTGGACGCAACAAACTAGTACATATTACTTATGAATCACGATATATTTAAAGAAAGAAGTTCGAGAATCAGCAAGGAGCACAAAGCCTTGCTTGAGCTAAACAATAGGTCATTATTTAGCAGCAATGGGGTCTATGAACGCTATGAACATCCGATCTTAACCAGAGATCATATTCCGCTTGAATGGCGCTATGACCTGAATCCGGAAAGCAATCCGTTTTTTATGGAACGTATTGGCTTTAATGCAGTTTTCAATGCTGGAGCCTTAAAACTCGACGGTAAGTATTTATTGGTCGCCAGGGTAGAAGGGAATGATAGAAAATCGTTTTTTGCCATCGCAGAAAGTCCCAATGGTATTGATAATTTTACCTTTTGGGAACGACCTATTAGCATTCCACAAAATGAGGATTTAGACACCAATGTCTATGACATGCGTTTGACCCAACACGATGATGGTTGGATCTATGGGGTATTTTGTACCGAACGCAAAGATCCATCGGCACCTGAGGGCGATACTTCAACGGCGATGGCAGCAGCAGGGATCGTTAGAACCAAAGACCTTGTTCATTGGGAACGCCTTCCCGATCTGATCTCTACCACGGGGCAGCAACGAAATGTGGTCTTGTTTCCTCATTTGATCAATGAAAAGTATGCCTTTTTTACCAGACCTCAGGATGGTTTTATCGATACCGGAAAAGGAGGGGGTATTGGTTTTGGCCTCTCCGAGAGCATGGAAAATCCTGAAGTAAAAGAAGAGACCATTGTCGATGCCAAAACCTACCATACCATTTTTGAGGTAAAAAATGGCCTAGGACCAGCTCCCCTGCGAACAGAGAAAGGCTGGTTGCATCTGGCGCATGGGGTAAGAAATACAGCGGCTGGTTTACGCTATACCTTATACCTGTTTATGACAGATCTGCATGAGCCCTGGAAGGTGACGCATAAACCTCATGGGCATCTCATTGCCCCTTTAAAAGAAGAACGCGTGGGAGATGTGTCGAATGTTGTTTTTTCGAACGGTTGGATCAAAGACGATGATGGCAAGGTCTATATCTATTATGCCTCCTCAGATACCAGAATGCATGTCGCCACTTCTAACATGGAGCAATTAATTGATTATTGTATGAATTCTCCTGAAGATCAATTGCATTCTCATTTGTCGGTTAAGGCGATTAATCATTTGATCGATCAAAACAAGGCCTTTCAAATCTCCAAACCATAGAAACAATGAATCAGCTGGAGATGAAGCAGGAACTCGATAGACTCAATGGGCTAAAAATTGAATTTTCAGAAGAGCTGGATCGTATCCTGACATTTTGGTCCTCTGCCTGTCTGGATGAGGACAAGGGTGGCTTTATCGGTAAAATGGATCATTATGGACAGATCGATGCAGATGCATCTAAAAGTTGTATTTTGAATACCAGAATACTATGGACTTTTTCGGCAGCTTATAGAACTAGCAAAAAGGAAGTCTATCGAAGTATCGCAGACAGGGCCTATGATTATCTGGTCAATTATTTTTGGGACAAAAAAAATGGAGGGCTATTTTGGGAGCTGGATGCTCATGGCAAGATTTTGAATTCTAAAAAGCAAGCCTATGCCCAAGGGTTTGGATTGTATGGTTTTTCAGAGTATTTCAGAGCCACAAAAAAGGAAGAAAGCCTCAAGCTTGCTTTGGCGCTTTTTGACATCCTGGAAAACAATTTTTGGGAACCCAAATTTGGAGGATATATTGAGGCCCTGACAGCCGACTGGCAAACTTTAGACGACGTACGCCTGAGTGACAAAGATTTAAATATGCCAAAATCCATGAATACTCATTTGCATATTCTGGAGCCCTATTCAAATCTCTATCGGGTACATAAAGATGCAAAAGTCAAAAAAGCCATCGAAGCTTTGCTGCAAATCTTTACAGAAAAGATCTACAACCCCAGAACACAACATCTGAGAATGTTTTTTAATCTCGACTGGTCATCTCAGTTTGAAGAAGTATCTTTTGGTCATGATATTGAAGCGGCCTGGTTGCTTAATGAAGCTTCGCTATTGGTGCATCATGGTAAGGTCAGTGACGATCTAAAAAAAACAACACTTGCCTTGGTGAATGCTACTAAAAATGAAGGCTTGGATGCAGATGGTTCCTTATTCAATGAAAGACATGGAGCGGTGTTGGATAAAGACAAGCATTGGTGGCCACAAGCAGAAGCAATGGTCGGGTTTATGGATGCCTTTGAATTGGATCCGGATCCTGAATTGATTCATCAAATAGAAGCGCTTTGGCAATTTATAAAAATCCATTTAATAGATCATAAATACGGTGACTGGATTTGGCGTGTAGACGCAGCTAATGTTCCGGTTACTTCTGAAGATAAGGTTGGTTTTTGGAAATGCCCTTATCACAAC
>CAYQPI010000246.1:0-31928 GCA_964419405.1 uncultured Flavobacteriaceae bacterium | reverse complement strand
TGCATTTGATCACGATTGTAGAGAAGGTATTTGCGGTACTTGCTCCTTACATATCAATGGTGAACCTCATGGTCCTGACAGAGGAGTTACCACTTGTCAGTTGCATATGAGAATGTTCAATGACGGTGATACGATTTATATTGAACCATGGAGAGCAAAGGCTTTTCCGGTAATCAAAGATTTAGTGGTAGACAGAACTGCCTTTGAAAGAATTCAGCAGGCAGGGGCCTATATCTCAGTGAATACCTCAGGGAATACGCAAGATGCCAACGCTTTACCCATACCTAAAGTTGATGCCGATCTTTCAATGGATGCGGCTGCATGTATTGGTTGCGGGGCCTGTGTGGCTTCCTGTAAAAACTCATCAGCGATGCTTTTTGTGGGAGCTAAGGTTTCGCAATACGCTTTATTACCTCAAGGCAGGGTAGAAGCCAAAGAACGCGTGATGAATATGGTCAAACAAATGGACGAGGAAGGTTTCGGAAATTGTACTAACACCGGTGCCTGCGAGGTAGAATGTCCAAAAGATATTTCTCTTGAAAACATCGCCAGAATGAACAGAGAATACTTGAAAGCTAGTATTTAGAATAGCATCTTTTTTTCAAAGGGTGAATTAAGTGAGCCCCTGACTTAAGTCAGGGGCTCACTTATGTCATGAAATCTCAAAAGTCAACATATTTTACGAAATGATTTAATTGTAAAGCAAAGGGTTTATTAATGAACCCTTGAAGCAGCAATTAATTTAAAAAACCCTAATTTTATAGGAATAGTAAAGACCTGAACAAATGCCAGATTTTAAGCATCCAATAGCATCTAAATTACCCAATGCAGAAATCAGCATTTTTGCTGTAATGAGCAAATTAGCACATGAGGAAAATGCCATTAACTTGGCTCAGGGATATCCAGATTTTCCTACTTCAGCGGCGTTGATTGAACTTGTTAATAATTCCATGAAGCAAGGTTTTAATCAATACGCTCCAATGCCAGGAATATATACGCTCAGAGAAATGATTTCTGAAAAGATTGCCTTTATGTATGGTACACAATACCATCCTGAAAATGAAATTACCTTAACTTCAGGAGCAACTCAGGCGATCTATACGATTATTTCGGCTTTTGTACAGAAGGATGATGAGGTGATCATTTTTTCGCCGGCCTATGATAGTTATGCGCCTTCCATTGAGGTGAATGGTGGTAAAACTAGAGAAATTGCATTAAGGACTCCAGATTATCAAATTGATTGGAATGAAGTCAGGGAGGCCATTTCTGAGAAAACAAAAATGATTATCATTAATACACCACATAATCCTACAGGAACAGTGATGTCTAAGGAGGATATGTCCATGCTTGAGAACCTTTTGAAAGACTCAGATATTATTGTTCTAAGCGATGAAGTGTACGAACATTTGATTTATGACGGAGCAGCGCATCAGAGTATCGCGAGATTTCCGGGATTAGCTGAGAGAAGCTTTTTAGTGGCTTCATTCGGCAAAACCTTTCATAATACGGGCTGGAAAATGGGCTATTGTGCCGGTCCTTCTGATTTGATGAAGGAATTTAGAAAAATTCATCAATATACAGTGTTTAGTGTAAATCATCCAATTCAAAAAGCCTTGGCCACCTTTCTAAAAAATAAAGACAATTACCTTAACCTACCTGACTTTTTTCAGCGCAAAAGAGATTTGTTTTTGGATGCGATCAAAGATTCAAAGTTTTCATTTTCACCTTCCTCCGGGACGTATTTTCAGCTATTGAAATATGCTGAAATCAGTGACGAATATGATTTGGATTTGGCTAAAAGATGGACCCGGGAATTGAAATTGGCTTCCATCCCTATATCGGTATTTTACCGAAATAGGGTAGATAGAAAGGCCTTGAGGTTTTGCTTTGCCAAAAGTGATGACACCTTGTTGCGAGGAGCTGAAATATTAAACAGTATTTAATGTAGAAAATAAGAGTAATAAAGTCATGGACAATCAATTAAACGTATGTTTGGTACAGACCGACAATAGTTGGGAAGACATAGATGCAAATCTCATGGGTTTAACCAAAAAGTTACACGAAATAGATGAAGATGCAGACCTGATCATACTCCCTGAATTATTTTCAACTGGTTTTACGATGGAGGCCAAAGCTGTTGCTGAATCGATGGATGGAAAAGGAGTCACTTGGATGAAAACCATGTCTAAGGTAAAGCAAAGCCTGATCATTGGTAGTTTGCTTGTTTCTGAAGCAGGATCATTCTTTAACAGACTTATCGTTGCATTTCCAAATGGTGACATTCAATACTACGACAAACGACACTTATTTTCGTATGCAGGAGAAGACAAGGTATTTAAAGCTGGCTCTAAACGATTGGTTGTTGAATATAAAGGGTTTAAAATATGTCCTCTGATTTGTTATGATCTGAGGTTTCCGGTATGGGCGAGAAATACGGAAGAGGTGGATGTATTTATTTTTGTTGCGAATTGGCCAGATGCCAGAATGTTGGCCTGGGACACCTTGTTAAAAGCGCGTGCTATAGAAAATCTTTGTTATGTTGTGGGAGTGAATAGGGTAGGAGTGGACTCAAACAACTTGGTCTATGCAGGTCATTCTACTGTGGTTGATGCCATGGGTGTAAACCTCATTGAAACAGAACCTTCAAAAGAAGGCATATTTGAGACCATATTAGAAAAATCACATATTATCTCTGTTAGAGAGAAATTCAGCTTTCTAGACGATCGCGATCAGTTCGAAATTACCTAAGAATGAACTTCTGGATTTAATTTTTGAAGCGCTTCTTTAATCGTACCTTCAGTTTTTTCCAGAAGGGCTTCAAAAGGCATAGCATCACTTTTTATAGGTTCATGAGCCTCCATGGTCACTTTGATACCAACTCCTAATGGAAATGCTCCTTTTCGCACCAGTCTCCACGAATTATTGATGGACAATGGAATTACATATGAGGAAGGAGCTTTTTTTACCATCATTTTTAATCCACTTTCTCGAAAGGGTTTAGGAATGGCGATCTTGCTTCTGGTTCCTTCAGGAAAAATAACAGCAGTCAGCTTTTTCTTTTCAATATCATCTCCAAACTTCATTAAGGTGCTGATGGATTGACGTCTGTCTTTTCTATCGATCAACACATTGTCGCCATGCCTCAAGTTATAAGAGACACTGGGAATTCCTTTGCCAAGTTCCTTCTTAGAGACAAAATTTGGAAAGTTTTTTGAAAAGTACCTGTACATAGGAGGAATGTCATAGGTACTTTGATGGTTTGACACAATAATAATAGGAGCGTCCTTAGGAATTTTGTGTTTGTTGATGAATTTAACCCTCGAAAACAAAAAAAACAGACTCCAGGTAAGTCCAATATTGAGGGCAACCACACTTGCCCTATGTGCTTTTTTACCAAAGACATTAAAGCAAACCCATTGAATCGGATGAAAAATCAATAATAGCGCACCAAATACCAGGTAATGAAGTACTGATAATGGATAGGAAATTAGTTTTAAAAAGAAGGCCATTAGAATCTTCTAAAATAATTTATACTTTTTTTCTCTAGAAAGACAACCATTGACTCCATGGAATTCTGCTCAATACAAATAGCAGACCTAGACCGTAATACAGGGTAATGGTTTTGAATTTACCAGCATCTGTGCTTTGCTTTTTATGTTTAGAAAAGCCCATAGTAATTAATACAATTGCCAGTATCATCATTAATGGATGTTCAACGACAAATAATCGAATGACAGGTTCTTTCATTGCTGCCCCCATACCATTTTCAAGTACATATGAGAACTGAGCTGATACAAATAAAGTGATAAAGCCAATTAACAATTGTATATGTGAAACAATAAGAGTGAATAAAGATATTCGCAAATCTTTGTCTTTGAATTCCCTTTTAGAAGTCATTCCTATTGCAGCATTCACCACAGCAAATATCAGAATGATCAAGGTAATATAAGCCCATCCTGAATGTAACATTTTAATCATGGTAGTAGTTTTTTAATTAGTAGCTCAAAAGTAATCAAAAAAAAAAACCTACACTTTAAAAGATCATAAAGTGCAGGTTTTAAATTATTCAAACAAATAATATTAGAATCTAAATCTAATACTTGTGTTCCAAGATCTTCCCCATCCAAAGTAAACTCTGTTACTTGTGTTAATACCTTCCCAAGTATCATCACCCGCTTCAGCATGTCTGTTTGTTTCAGATTCTGAGATATAAAGTTTGTCGAATAGGTTGTTAACGTTTACTGAGAATTCCAAGCCCATTCCGCTTTTCATTTGCCAGTTGTATGACAATCTTGCATCCATTAAACTGTAAGATGGTAATTCTAAAGAACCATCATTGTCTTCTTCGATGAAATCAGTTACGTCAATATCAGCATATAAACTACTTGCAGTTCTCCAGTTTAATCCGGCGTTAAACCCTTTTAAGAACGAGTAATTTGCACCTAAACCAGCAGTCACCTGAGCAGCATCACCTACTTTTACACCATCAAGATATAAAGTTGAAGACCCAACATAATTTTGGCTTTCATCAAAAAGATCTGCTTCAGCATTTCCTTCATATTTCCAGTCACCTACAGATCCAAAACCATTAATTCTTAGGTTGTCAAGAACTCTCCAAACAAAGTCAACTTCAAGACCAGTATGCACCTGTGTGATTCCCTGGTAGTTCGCAGTACCTCTGAATTCATTATCCTCACCTGCATTAATCGTAACGCTATTTGATTCAAATCTGTCAGCCCATGAAGTTCTATAGAGATTCACATTTGCAGAAAGTTTTGAACTTCTGTAACCATAACCAATCTCCATACCAACAATCTTTTCATTTACTAGATCAGGATTAAGATTGTTTCCAAAGTTTAAGAAAACAGCATCGAATAAAGGTTGTTTTGAATAAAATCCGGCATTACCAAAGATGTTGTGGTTTTCATTAATGTTATAATTGATACCACCTTTGATATTTCCACCAGTAAGGTTTTCTTTTACAGATTTCTGATTCTCTGGAGTCTCATTAAAGTACTCAACTCTCTGATACCCTTGGTTAGATAAAGATCCTTGAAGAAAAGCAGAAATCTTATCATTAGTGTATTCAACCTGACCAAATACTCCAGCCCAGTTTACTAAACCATCGTTATAGTAATCAATTTTTTCTTGGTCTTCAATGTTTTCCCATGGATTCCAGCTTGCAGTAGCTTTTACAAAATCTTCAGGCTCAATTACATTTGGTCTGTCGTTAATGTTATCATAGTCGATATAGTTATCAGCTCCTAAAACATCATTTACAGTTCTATAGTGAATACCTTTATACGTTCTCAAGTCAAGACCCAGGTCAAAACTCCAGTTTGTGTTGATATCATCATGGAAGTTAATAATTCCACCATACCAGTTATGAGAGTTCATAGAGGCTCTTCTAGAGATACCATTGTCTGAACCGTTCCTCCCGCCACCGCCGAACTCGTCTGGATGACCATTATTACCTGTGTTTGAAAAAGCCCCGTTAAACGGTGTTCTGTCGTCACCAAAGCTTGGAACAGATTGTCCGCTGTTCCATGTAACGAAATCATCCACAGGAATCAAACCGTTAGCAGTTTTGTATTGGAATTGACGTCTTCCGTTTATTCTACCAATTTCTCCCGTTCCACCACCACGGCCCCAAGAACCATAGACAACAGTTGATAATCTCATTTTTTCATTAAGTACCCATTCCCAGTTTAATGACATTACTGGCTTGTGGTAAAAGTTTCTTCTAAAACTGTATTCTTTTCCATCCAAGAATCCCCAGTCACCATTGTATTTTCTGTTTGGCTCGGTAGCGTCTGGATCTGCACCGTCAGGCTGGTATAATTGGTGATCAGCAATTGAAGGTGCAAAACTCTTTTGGTGGTGCCATTGAGGTGCACCAGTAAAGATGAATTGTAAATCATGCTTATCATTAACTTTATATCCTAATCCAATGAAATAGTTATTTCCCTGGTATTTTGTACCATCAACATACCCATCTCCTTGAGAATGGCTGATTAATACACTTGCAGAAAAACCGCTTTCTAACAAACCAGTACTGTAAGATCCCAATACCTTTAATGAATTGTCGTTTCCGAAAGTAGTCGCAACAGTTCCACCTTCTCTGGCTGTTGATGTTTTTGTGATAACGTTAATCGTACCACCTACTGATGAAATAGCCAGTTTTGAAGAACCAAGTCCACGTTGTACTTGCATGGCAGTTGTTACGTCAGCTAAACCAGCCCAGTTAGACCAATATACCCAACCGTTTTCCATATCGTTCACTGGTTGTCCGTTGATCATTACCGCTGTGTTTGCTTGATCAAATCCACGAATGTTAATTCTTGAATCACCCCAACCACCACCTTGCTTGGTCGCATAAACAGATGGAGTAGCATTTAAAATTTCAGGAAGTTCCTGAGTACCCAGGTTTTGCTGAATATCAACAGCTTTGATCGTCGATACAGCCACTGGAGTTTGTCTGTCTTTGGCAATATCAATGGTTCCTGTTAAAATAACTTCTTCAAGAACATTGTCATCATTTGACAAAGTGATGGTTCCGGCATCAATATCTTGACCACTAGTAGCCGTATAAGCAAATTTCGTTGTAATCATTCCAACAAAAGAAATTTCTAATACTCCAGCTCCTTCTTGAACTTGAATTGAAAAGTTACCATCAAAATCAGTAGAAGATCCGTTAGATGTTCCTTTTTCTAAAATGTTTGCTCCAGGAACTGGTCCACTTGCGTCAACGACCTTACCTGAAATAGTAGTTTGTGAATAAATGACAGAGGTTGCTAAAAATAAAACCAAGGTCATCAACTTTTGAAAGTTATTCATAAGTAGTTTAATTTGAGTTAATAACTGCTGCAAAACTACTTAAAAAAACAAAATGGACTGTTAAAAAATGATGAATTCTTTTAACAATATTTAACAATTACTTAACTAGTAATTTATTTGCCAATTCTTTTCCTAATTCCACACCAAATTGGTCAAAACTATAAATATTCCATACTATTCCCTGTACAAAAGTTTTATGTTCGTAACTGGAAATCAGTGTTCCAAGGCTTCTAGGAGTCAATTTTTTCATTAAAAATGCATTCGAAGGGCGATTTCCGTCAAAAACCTTAAAGGGTAATAAGGCATTTACCTTATCTAAATCTCCAGAAACTTTCATGTCTAAATGAACTTCTTCGGCTGTTTTTCCTGCATAAAGTGCTTCCGCCTGTGCATAGAAATTGGCCATTAATTTTTGGTGATGATCTTCATTACCATACAATGACTCCTCATATCCGATAAAATCAACAGGAATCAACTTGGTACCTTGATGTACCAATTGCATAAAGGCATGCTGCACATTTGTTCCGGTATTACCCCAAATGATGTTTCCTGTTTGATAGTCAACAGGGTTTCCGTCTCTATCAACAGATTTACCGTTACTTTCCATAGATAACTGTTGTAGAAAAGGAGCTAATTTTTCAAGATATTGGGTATAAGGAATAACAACCTCCGATTCTGAACCAAAAAAGTTGTTGTACCATATACTGATCACGGCCATAATTACAGGAATGTTTTCTCTGAAATCTGTTTTTCTAAAGTGTTCATCCATGGCAAAAGCACCCTCTAGAAATTTTTTAAAATTATCGAAACCTATAGCAAGACTAATCGATAGTCCAACAGCGCTCCATAAAGAATAGCGTCCTCCAACCCAGTTCCACATGGTGAAAATATTGTTTTCATCAATTCCGAAAGCTTTTACTTTTTCCAGGTTTGTAGATACGGCAACAAAATTATGTTGAATATCATCCTCAGTAGCTGATTGTAAAAACCATTTTTTAATGGTCTCGGCATTGGTAAGTGTTTCCTGAGTTGTAAATGTTTTGGAAACGATGACAAATAATGTTGTCTCCGGGTTTAATCCTTTTAAAACTTCAGTGGCATGATCGCCATCAATATTGGATACAAAATGAGTATTCAAGTGATTTTTATAATAATGAAGACCTTCAACAACCATGTTTGGCCCCAGATCAGATCCTCCAATTCCGATATTGACAACATCCGTAAAAGCCTTTCCTGAAAACCCTTTGAATTTACCAGTAACGACCTCATTTGTAAAACCCTTTATTTTATCTAAGGTCTGGTTTACTTCAGGCATAATATCTGTTCCATCAACTCGAACAGAATTGTTATTAAAATTTCTCAAGGCCGTGTGCAATACCGCCCTGTTTTCAGTTGCATTGATTTTATCTCCATCAAAATACTTGTTGATGGCATCCTCTAAGTGACATTCTTTCGTGAGATTGACCAGTAAATCAAGAGTTTCCTGTGTCATTCTGTTTTTTGAAAAATCAAAATTCAGATCCTCAAAATCGAGTGACATATTCTTTTTTCTATTGGTATCTTCAAGAAATAACGATTTCATATGAACATCCTTGATCTCATCAAAATGTTTGTTCAGTTCTTTCCAAGAAATTGTATTTGTCGGATTGATATTTAGTAAAGCCATGATGTACTTTTTAAAAATGTTTATTCACCCTGCAGATTTGAGGCGATTGTTGTTTCCAGATAACTATTAGGAATGTCATCCAGTTTTTGTTTTAAAGGTTCTATATGAATGAAATAATCACCCTTAAGGTGTTCTTTTATAGGTTCAGCAGAAGGCAATTTTTGTTTAAAAGGATCTACTTGTTTCCCATTTTTCCAAAAGCGATAACAAACATGAGGACCGGCTGTATTTCCTGTCATTCCTACCCATCCAATAACATCACCCTGCTTAACATAGTCTCCTTTTTTTACCGCCCTCTTTTTCATGTGGAGATATTGAGTGCTATAGGTCGAGTTATGTTTTATTTTGACATAATTCCCGTTGCCTCCTTTATATCTCGAAGCTACAACGGTACCATTGGCAGTACTCATAATAGGAGTGCCAACATTGGCAGCAAAATCAGTTCCTCTGTGTGCTCGCACCTTGTTGCCATAATATTTTATCCTCCTTTTCAAATTATATCTTGAAGAGATGCGACTGAACTTAATGGGAGATTTTAAAAACTGCCTTCTGAGTGTTTTCGCATTTTCATCATAATAATCGTTGACATTCTTGGTAGAATCAGTAATAAAATTGAAGGCATAGATTGGATTGTCTTTGTGCACAAAATAAGCAGCCTTGATGTTCCCAATTCCTACCGGAATGGTGTCATTGATATATTTTTCTTCATAGATCAATTTAAAATTGTCTCCTTTTTGCAAATGAAAGAAATCTATGGTCCAGGCATAAATATCACTCATTTCATGCGCAAGAATATAATTTAAGTTTTGACCTTCGATCGCTTCAGACAGGGAAGATTCGATAATTCCAGAAGCAGTTTTCTCGACGATTTTTACCTCCTTATGTCCAAATTTGGTTTGAATGGAATCGGTAAAATCAACGATAAGATATTCTACTTTATTCGGCTGGTAAATAAATACCTGGGCCAGTTCTGTAGAATCGTTCTTTGCCAATATGGTATAGGGCTTTCCGGCTCTTAACCTTCTGATGTCAAAGGTGTCTTTAGCAGCAGCCGCAATTTTATAAATTTTTGGGTAATCGATGTGGTGCCTGTCAAGAATTTCTCCAAAACTCTCTCCGCTTTGTATGGTGTCCTTGATGACTTTGTAATCATTCAACACATATCCAAACTCTTCAATGATGACCGGCTTTTCTTCTTCCAAGCTTTCAATCTCGCTTACTTCCTTCACATCTTTTTGACAAGAATAAAGAACAACAAATGCCAGGATAAATAAAATGCTTTTTCTCACGTTCGAATAAATTTCTAACAACGCTGCAAATTTATCGAATTTGTTAAATAAATGGCACTAAGAATCGTTAAAAAATCAAGGAAAGGGATGAACTAATCCAGAATACTCAATTAATTCAGCTTTTGCAGAACCAACGAGCAAGGCCGCTTTTATTTTTAAGGGGATTTTGTTCAAATCATCGCTAACCCAGAGAGTCACATTTTCTTCATCCTTAAAGACCCTTCCCTTTAATACCAAGGGGCGTATTTTAATCGCCTTTACCTTTCCGAACTGGGTTTTGACGGTTTCTCGATCTAATACAATCAACTTGATCGGATTCATTTTACCATCGAAAAACATATTGACATCAATAGAATCATTTGCTTTTAATTGAGTAAAATCGATACTTCTCATATAATAGAAGGAAGATAGAATATCCTGTACATCGTTTTCAATAAAATAAGAAGATTTGGTTGATTTTTTATGGTTTACCTCCTTGGCTTCCTTATTTTCATAATCAAAAAACACTTCTTTATCCTGGGTGTAGCCACCTTCATCGATATTTCTGATAAAATGCTTTGGCTTGAGATCTGATTCACCAAAATAACTTTCGTAACGATCTTCCACCTTAAATAAAAAGCCTACCATCCCAGTTGTCCAACCCTTGCCCACAGCATGGATCAAAGAATCATTTTCATTTGTTTTTTCATTCAACTGAACCGTAGCAAAACCAGCGTTTAATAAACCATATTGAATTTTATATTTCAAAAACTCACCGCGCTGGAATGACTTTATATCATTTTGAGCAAAAGAAGATGTAAAAACGAATAAGAAGAAAAGGGGTAAACTCTTTTTGATATGTCGTATAGATATAATAGCCATCACTTTTATTTAGAATAAATGCCAGTCAAAAGCCTAGATATCAAATTCTATACCAAATACAAGGGAACTTATTTCTTAAAATTACCAATTCCTTCCTGAAGCCATGCTAAATACTCATCTATATTTGGGTTGTACGCAGAGTATTCGTTTAAATTATTTCCTTCATGATCTATCAATACATAGTACGGTTGGGCATTGGCTTTATACTTGTTGATCTGGAATTCACTCCATTTTTTGCCAATGGTAGTTACTTTCTTTCCATTGATTGCTGAGGTATATTGTTCGTCTAGTGGTAAGGCTCTTTTGTCGTCCACATACAATGAAATTAAGACGATATCATTTTTTAAGACCTGTAAAACACGAGAATCTGACCAGACTCTTTCCTCCATTTTTCTACAATTGACACAGGCATGACCCGTAAAATCGATCATTACAGGTTTGTTCACTTTTTTGGCATAGGCCATTCCTTTTTCATAGTCAAGAAAGGAAACGATATCGTGAGGACCTAGTTTGGCGTCTTCCGGAATTTCAAGAAGGGTTCCTGTTCCACCATCACTTAATTTGGTATATCCAACCCCATAGGAAGATTCACTGTAATGCATGGGTGGTGGGAATCCACTAATCAATTTTAACGGAGCTCCCCACAAACCGGGAATCATATAAATGGTGAAAGCCATTGTGATCAATCCCAGACTGAGTCTACCTACTGAAATATGAGACAATTCTGAATCATGAGGTAACTTGATCTTACCAAATAAATAAAAGGCCAGTGCCCCGAATATAGTGATCCAAATGGCAATAAAAACCTCTCTCTCGAGCCAATGCCCTTGTAAAACCAAATCAGCATTTGACAGAAATTTAAAGGCCAGGGCTAATTCTAAAAAGCCAAGAAACACCTTAACCGTATTGAGCCAGCCACCTGATTTTGGCAATGAATTCATCCAGCCTGGAAATGCGGCAAACAATGAAAATGGAAGCGCTATGGCCAATGAAAATCCAAGCATGCTTATAATTGGTGCTGTACCCCCTTGTGCTGCTGCTGCAACCAAAGCCGTTCCTACAATAGGGCCGGTACATGAAAATGAAACGATGGCCAAGGCCAGCGCCATGAAAAAGATCCCGATTAATCCTCCTCGATCTGCCTGAGAATCTACTTTTGTTCCCCAGCTACTAGGCAATGTAATTTCGAAAGCACCTAGAAAAGAGACCGCAAAAATAATCAGTAATAAAAAGAAAATCAGATTAAACCATACATTCGTTGACAAGGCATTCAGCGAATCTGCACCGAAAAAATAGGTCACAACTGTTCCTAAAAAAACATATAGTATCACGATTGATGCTCCATAAAGAACTGCATTTCGAATACCGATGGCACGTGTTTTACTTTGCTTTGTAAAGAAACTCACGGTCATAGGGATCATCGGAAAAACACAAGGTGTCAACAAAGCAGCGAAACCTGCGAAAAAACTCAGGATAAAAAGCGTCCATAAACTTTTCTTTTTTTCTTTTTTTGAGGCGCCTGTGATTTCATCTGTTGCGGCATTATTCTTTTCAGACACATCAAGAGCCTCGCTTTTCTGAAGAAATGAATTGCTTGGAGCAATATCTTGTTTGACAAGCTCAAGACTTGAAGGGTCAGCATTGAAAGCCAGGTCGACCTCTGTTGGAGGTAAACAATTGGTATCATCACACACCATAAATTCTAATACTCCCTTGATATCGATTGTATCATTGTTAAGGAGTTTTATCTTTTGTTTGAATACAGCTTTGCCTTCAAAATACTTTATGTCCATATCAAAGACATTGTCATATTCTTCATGCCCTTCTCCTTCTTCAGGGCTTCCAATAAGTTCGTAGTTATCGGTATCGACTTCTATGTTAATCGTTGTAGGAATTGGTCCTCCATCAGGAACTTTCTGAGAATACAAATGCCATCCCTGCTCAATGTCGGCTGTGATGATCAGATTAAATTCTTGCTCAGCAATTTTTTCAACTGAGGTTTCCCAAGTGACAGGGTTGTGAATTTGAGCGTTACTTACCGATCCGATAAGGAATAAGAAGATGAATAGCTTCGAGATAAAATTCATGTTTTTACAGTTGCTTTTAAAATATGTGTTGTTTTATCAGTGATCTTATAACGATCATCCATTCTTTTACCAATCACCCAGATCACATCTAAACCAGAGCAAAGTAACCAAATATTTTCTTTTTCTAAAAGAGAGTATTTTTCATCTTTAAAGAATTTGCTTAGTTTTTTCTTACCATTCATACCGATTGGGTAAAAGTAGTCGCCTTTTTCCCATTTTCTTACGGTTAAAGGAAATGTTAACAGATTTTTATCAAAGTTCGCAGTAGATGCATTAAAAATGTCGTTGCTAAACTCCCTTCTGAGAAGGTGGTCGAATTCGATCGACAACTCCTCAAGATCAATGAACTGATCTGAAATTTGAATCTGTCTTGCTTGGGTTTTTTTATCCTTGTCGTCAAGTTTAGTCACCAATAAATGTTCACGATCTTTAAGCAGTCGATGCGAATTTGACAGCAATTGCTTTCCTGATTGTGCCGATATCAATGATGCGATCTCATCCGTTTGATCAAAACCATAGGTGTTGAAAATCTCAAAATAATAGGATAGGTTCTTCGCGTACTTGGCTAGATCTTTAGTTTTGTACTTGACAATCGCATGATTGTCGCTTGGATCGATGACTTTTTCAAGAACGGTCTCTATTTGGTCATTGATAATGAGCCGACTTTCTTGTAGGTTTTTTAAAGTGGACAAAAAAGATGTAGTGAAAGAGGGGTTTATTCCTTTCAAAATTGGAATCAATTCGTTGCGAATGCTGTTTCTCACATATTTATTGTCTTGATTGCTCAAGTCTTCTCTCCAGGTGATTCCTTCTTTCCTTGCATATCCTTGGATCTCTTCTTTTGAAAAAGGGAGCAGCGGTCTCCTTATTTTTCCAGACTTTTCGGGTATGCCAGTCAGGCCATCGAGCCCGGTGCCCCTTGATAGATTAATCATAAAGGTCTCTATAGCATCATCAGCATGATGAGCCGTCACTAAATAATCAAAGTTATGATCAGCGATTAAATCATTGAACCAAGCATAGCGCAGATCCCTGGCCGCCATCTGAATCGAGATCTTTTGCTGCTGGGCCATTGAGACGGTATCAAAATGTTTCGAAAAAAAGGGAATGTTTCTTTTTTCAGCTAGCACCTTAACCAACTCCTCATCAAGATCAGATTCGTCACCTCTGAGATTAAAATTACAATGTGCTATGGAGCAATTGTAATTTAATCGCATTAACAAATTGCATAAAACCATACTGTCAATGCCACCAGAAACCGCAAGAAGTAACTTTTTGCCTTTAAACTCTGAAAAATGATCGTCAATATGTATTTTAAAACGCTTAAACAAAGATGGTTGAATTGCTATTAACAGGTCGTAAAGTTAGACTTTTTGTAAAAAGAAATAAAAAAGTCCTTATCAAACAACAAGCGTTTCATAAGGACTTTTCATAAGGTATACTTCAATCTAGTTTTTAACCAGTAGATTTTTGTTCATTTCTAATTCTGAAAGTACTGTCAAAGCCTCTTCCACATAGATATCCTTTCTAAGGCTTTCATGCCATAATTCTCTTTTCTGTGCAAGAATAGAATCTTTTTGCATTAACTGAACTTCATACAAAGGAGAGTTAAAGGTAAGGTTACTCTCATAAAGAGCTATATCCCCAAATGCTTTATTCTCTTCTTCTCTTTTTTCCAGCTCTTTTTTATAATCCTCATAATTCAGATTGACCAAGGTATTATCACGGCCTTCTTTCAACCATTTTGCATTTTCATCAATGATGATAAAATGCGGATTATCGCCAATTCTCTTTTTACTGTCATTGACCACCGTATGGAAGTTTTCATAGACATCCATGGGCGTGTATTCAGCAGGCTCAATTTTATCCCAGCTCAAAGGGTTTTTCTCATCACGTTCACCAATTTCAAAATAGGTGTATTTGTCTGGCATGGCAATATCACTAACCACTCCCTTCAATTGGGTTGAACCACCATTAATTCGATAGAATTTTTGAATGGTCATTTTTAGGGCACCTAAATCTTTATCGTACTTAAAGTAATTATTTAGTGGAAGCACATTTTGCACGGTTCCTTTACCAAAGGATTGCTTACTTCCAATAATGACAGCTCTGTTATAGTCTTGCATTGCTGCAGCAAAAATTTCAGATGCAGAGGCACTTAATTCATTTACCAGGACTACTAAGGGTCCGTCCCATTGAATTTTCTTATCCTTATCAGATCTGATATTTGGTTTTTCTCCTCTGTATTTAACTTGAACCACGGGTCCGTCACTTATAAACAGACCAGCGATTTCGATTGCTGTCTTTAATGAACCTCCTCCGTTATTTCTAAGATCTATTAAAAGTCCTTCTACATTCTCTTCCTTTAATCGTGCAATTTCCTGCTCCATGTCAGTGGCAGAATTTCTAAAATTTCGTTCGTTAAAGTCGATATAGAATTTAGGCAGGTTAATGACCCCAAACTTGCGATTATCAACTTCTACCAGACTAGATTTTACAAAAGTTTCTTCAAGCTCAACAATGTCTCTCACAATGGAAATTACAGAAATAGAACCATCTATTTTTTTAACGGTTAAGCGTACTTCAGTTCCTTTCTTTCCTTTGATATATTCAATAGCATCATCTAACCTCATTCCAACAATATCAACAGGTAATTCCTCTCCTTGTCCCACTTTTAAGATCAGGTCACCTACTTCTAACTCACCACCTCTCCAGGCAGGTCCTCCTGATATTAATTCTGCAACGCGTGTATAATCGTCTCTTTTTTGTAATCTTGCCCCAATGCCTTCTAGTTTTCCGGCCATACTAATATCGAAGCGCTTTTTGTCTTTGGGTGCAAAGTAATTTGTGTGAGGATCAAATTGAATCGTCATGGTGTTGATGAAAATGGCGAACCAGTCTGTGTCATCAAGTTCTGACATCAAGGTATATAGATCATCAAGACTTTTTTCAGTGGCTTCACGAGATTCGACCTCCATTTCTTCAAATGACTTTTGAACAACTTTCTCATCAGCAACTGCTGAGGCATCATCTGTTCCGGCCTCATCAGAGCTTGCCATCGATTCCTGAAGCTGAATTTTTTCATGCAATCTTGACAAGGTGCTAACTTTCAACTGCTTTTGCCAAGTTTGAATTAATTCAGCCTGATTGGCGGCATAATTCTTTTTGTCATAGTCGATGTCAAAACTATCTTCCTTGTTAAAATCAAAGGGCTTTTGAAGAATCTCTCTGTAGTAACTTTGAGATTCCAGGACTCTTTGATTAAATCTGTCCATCACCACATTATAAAAAGTAAGATCTTCACTTTTTATTTGATCATCGATCAAGGTTTTAAACGGAGCTAATTCTTCGAGGTCACTCTGAATGAAAAATCGTTTGTAAGGATCTAAGGCATCAATAAAATCTGTAAAGACTTTTTCTGAAAACTCATCATTGATCTGGTGTGGTTCATAATGGCCTTGTTTTAAAGCATATCTTACCAAACCAATCAAAACTTTGTCTTTTTCCGGATCTGGTTTATTTGCTATTTGGAACCCAAATAACATTCCGGCCAAAATGATGATAGGTAATATTATTTTATACTGTTTTTTCATAAAGAGGGAAATTTTATTCATTTATTCACTACTACATTATTCTCAACAATCAGACAATATACTAAAAAGCGTATTCCTTGCTACGAAATTACGCATAATTCTGACAAATGTCTTGAATTTTCATTGAAACAGAACACAATAGTAGCTAATAATTAACGATTTGGCTCATAATTAAATGTTAAACATAAATCTCAAACGGTAACGCCAAAAGTTTTATTTTTGTTTTAAATTCTATTCATAATGCAAAAACGGCCCTTGATCCTGGTGACAAATGACGATGGTATTACAGCACCTGGAATACGAACATTGATCTCCGTTATGAATGAAATCGGAGATGTTATTGTTATTGCTCCTGACAGTCCACAGAGTGGAATGGGTCATGCTATAACTTTGGATTCAACGATTTATTGTGATGCGGTGACTATTGATAACGGTCCTCAATTAGAATATAGATGCTCGGGAACTCCTGCCGATTGTGTAAAGATGGCCATTTCAGAGATTTTGAATAAAAAGCCAGACCTCTGTGTTTCTGGAATAAATCACGGCGCGAATAGCTCGATCAATGTGATCTATTCAGGAACAATGAGCGCAGCAATTGAAGCTGGTATAGAAGGGATTCCTGCAATAGGTTTTTCTCTTTTGGATTTCTCATGGAATGCAGAATTCGATCACTTAAAAGATCATATAAAAAAGATAGCACTCAACGTTCTTGAACATGGTTTGCCAGACGGGGTTGTTCTCAATGTGAACTTTCCGAAAATTGAGTCTAAAGAATTTCAAGGAGTTAAGATTTGCAGGCAAGCCAGAGCCAATTGGGTAGAAGAGTTTGATAAAAGGGTGAATCCTCAAGGAAAGGAGTATTATTGGTTAACAGGTAAATTTGTGAACATGGATAATGGTGAAGACACCGATATCTGGGCGCTGGAGAATGACTATATTGCCGTGGTTCCTGTGGGCTTTGATTTAACCGCACATCATTTTTTACCGACCTTAAATAATTGGAAATTGTAATGAAAAAAGAAATAATAATTGGCTTCATGATTGGCCTGATAGCGACAGTATTTGGGTTTTATATCTATGTCGAATTTGTGTCTACTTATAGTTTTGATGAGACATTGAAAATCTTAAATGAAGGAAACCTATATGGCAAAGTATTGGGTCTGGCTGCCATTCCTAATTTATTCGTGTTTTTTATTTTTTTGAAAAAGAAACAAGATTTAAGGGCTAGAGGTGTTTTATTGGCCTGTTTCTTTGTGGCATTTTTGATTTTAGTAAGTAAGTTTTTATAGAAAATAGACGAATAACCTTAAACAATGAGCAGGTGAAATATTATATTATTTCAGGAGAAGCATCAGGAGACCTTCACGCCTCGAATCTAATGAAGTCTTTGTTAGTAGAAGACAAACATGCTGATTTCAGGTTCTGGGGAGGAGATCTTATGAAAGAAGTAGGAGGAACGCTGGTCAAACATTATAGAGACCTTGCATTTATGGGTTTTGCCGAAGTGATAATGAATCTCAGGACCATTTTGAATAATATAAAGTTTTGTAAAAAGGACTTATTAGCATATGCACCTGATGTCCTTATTTTGGTTGATTATCCAGGATTCAATCTGAGAATAGCGGAGTTTGCAAAAAAAAATGGAATCACCGTTCATTATTATATTTCTCCTCAAATATGGGCCTGGAAAGAAAACAGGATTAGTAAGATTAAAAGAGACGTAGATCATATGTATGTGATTTTACCCTTTGAGAAAACTTTTTACGAGGATAAGCATAATTATCCGGTGAATTTTGTCGGACATCCCTTATTAGATGCTATTGACCACAGAAAGGCAGTTGACCCGGTTGAATTTGCAAAAGAAAATGGCCTAAATGACAAGCCGATTGTGGCTTTGTTGCCAGGAAGCAGGAAGCAGGAAATCACAAAGATGTTGTCTGTGATGCTCAGAATGGCTCCAAAATTCCCAGATCATCAGTTTGTAATTGCAGGTGCACCTAGCCAGGATCGTTCATTTTATCAATCCTTTTTAGGCAAGGAGAATATTGCCATTGTCGAGAATAAAACCTACGATTTATTATCGGTTTCTACAGCAGCTTTAGTGACTTCAGGAACAGCAACGCTCGAAACAGCCTTGTTCAAAATCCCGGAAGTAGTTTGCTATAAAGGGAATGAAATCTCTTACCAGATCGGGAAACGATTGGTCAATGTAAAATATATTTCTCTCGTAAATCTTATTTTAGATAAAGAGGTAGTGACAGAATTAATTCAAGACCAGTTTAATGAGAGCAATCTAGAAAACGAATTGTTCAAAATTCTTGACCACAAAGAAAGGGAGCAACTCTTTGATTATTATTACCAATTGGAACAGGCACTTGGAGGTAAAGGTGCAAGTGAAAAAACGGCCAAATTGATTATCAAGAATTCTTAGAATAAAAACGATGGTCCTTAAGCGAGTTAACTATTCACAGAGGGCTTTGAAAACATCTTTTATGTCACCAGGAGTATTTCTGATTTTCATGAAGGTGCCCATGCTTAGTTCAGGCCAATGCAAGGCCAGTCTATATCTGCCATGTAGCATCGTAGCCTCGGTTCCCTGAAGGATAATTTCATAGGGTAAGGCGGCAAGGTGTGCTTCTCCTATGATAGGAAGAAATTCTTTTTCGCCTTCCTCTTCATCCATTAATCCTATCCCAAATACGGCTACTTTATGATCTGGAAAAGTAAGATTATAAACCAATTTTGTTTTACCTTTATTTTTCTTCAAATTGTCTTCGATGATTCTTACTCCTTCCTCAAAACTAGTGAATTCTTGCAAGTCTACAGGATCGGTAAAATAGGGCATCATCATTTTATAATGATATTCTCTCAGCTCTTCAGCTGTCATTGAGCCGCCAAAACCGGTGTTCTTATCCCCCAGAGTGGAGAGCGCAGATGCCACGTCGTCATTGATTTTTTTAAGGGCTTTACTGTGAGTATCATAGGAAGCCATGAAGTAAGCCTGAAAAAGATATTCAGGGTTTAAATAGCTGATACTTGTTCCAGGACCATCGCTTTTGAGCCCTACTTTTAGGGCGGCAGCCAGCGCTCCACGGTCTTTAATTTTCAAGGAAACATCTTGTAAGTCTTCTCTTGAATATACAATCACTTTTAAGGTTTGGTTATTTTCAGGATGGTAGTTTCCGATAATTTCAAATCCAGCCTCAGTTAATTTGTCTGAAACTATTTTTTCTACTTTTTCAATGGATCCAGGGTTTTCGCCCACTAAGATATAAGGACTGATTTCTTGTGAATAAATTGGAACTGCTGTTAGGATTGTAAAAATAAAGGAAGCAAATAGTAATTTTTTCATGATTCTACGCTTAGATTTCAAGATAAAATTATGAAATGAAATTGGCTAAAAACCTAACTTATGTCATGATATGGATTTGGGCAGGTATCGTTTGTTGAATATGAGCACTAAAATTCCACCTCGCAACAGCATCCAAACAAAAAAAGCAATCCAAATTGCGTAGAGATTTAAATCAAAATGATCGCCGAGTAATAAGGTGGGAATAAAACCTAAAAAGGTTGCTGCCAAAAGGGTGTTTCTAAGAATGACCGCTTCCGCTAAGCCTTTGAAGATGCCATCAAAAACAAATGCTACGGCGTTTACAGGTTGCATGATTATTACAATCCAGAAAATACTATAAAATAAACTCAACACTTCTTCATCCTTGCTAAAAAGAAGGCCGATATCTGTATACCATAAAAAACAGAGCGCACCTAAAAAAACCGATATGATAAAGGTGTAAAGATTGAGTTGTCGACTTAATTTCCAAATTTGAGCATAGTTTTTTTCACCAAGAAATTTTCCGGACATGATATTACCGACGCTTGAATATCCATCAATAAAGAAGGCAAAAAACAACCAAATCTGAAAAGCAATTGTTTGTGCAGCGATATAGTTGGCTCCATACTTTGTGGCATAGGCATTGGCCATGTACAGGGCAATATTCAGCGAGATAGCCCTGATAATTAGATTTAAACTAAGTGAAAGCAGGCGTTTGATCTCAGGATGAAAAGGGAAGATAAGTTTCAGATTAAATGGCGTTTTACGAAGTAATAAAACAAGGGCCAATAAAGTCATCACCCCTTGCGAAATAACGCTTGCCCAGGCAGCACCTTCAACATGAAGGGCTGGTATATATCCTTCAATACCAAAGACCAGCATAAAATCAAGGGCTATATTGAGAGAAGCTCCAATAATACTGATTACCATGGGCCAAAAAGTGTTTTGAAGGCCTCTGAATACACCAAAAACTGAAAAGACAAATAAGGTCAAGGGCAGGCCTATGGCCCTTATTTCATAGTAGGAAACAGATTGTTCGAGAATCAGTCCACTGGCATTGTACAACTGAAAAATAGCATGAATAAAGAACACCGTAATCCCGTAAATCAAAAAACTGAGGAGAACATTTATAAAAATGATCTGAGCCGGAAGGTTTTTTATATCATCAATTTTTTTGCTACCAACATATTGAGCTATAATAGCAGAAATAGCAGATCTGGTTTGAGCCAGAATCCAAACAATTGCAGAAATAAAGGATCCTGCAATCCCTACAGCCGCCAGGGCTTCTGTCGCATTAACTTCAATGTTTCCGACAATTGCCGTATCTGTTATAGAAAGTAAAGGTTCTGCGATCCCTGAGATGATGGCAGGAATGGCCAGTTTGTTAATTTGTCTAAATGAAATTTTAGGGATCGAATTCAAGAATGCAGATGTTTACATAAGCGAAAATAAAACAATTAAATTGGAAATGAGTTTCACTTGATAGATTTAAGATTTCCACTGCTGCATATTTTTGTCATACTGTTCCTTGGAATGGTACTTGGTTTTTTTTTGAGTTTAACTCTTACTGCATCCTTATTGTACTTGTTGTGCTAATAGTTTGCCTGGGTCTTGCAACGATAAATGCCAATAAAATAGTTGAACCTCCCTACTTATTTGTTTGTCTCGCAGCAGTGAACTTTTGCTTCTTGGGCATATGGATTGCTTCAAGTTCTAAGCCTATTGAGACTAAATCGCACTTTTCAAATCATTATTCAGAAGGGGAAACCCTGGAAATAAAAATTTTAGAAGAACTAAAAGAGAATCGATTTAATAGAAAATTTATAGGTAGAATTGAACGTGTGGATAGCTTATTCACTCAAGGAAATGTGCTATTGATGATAGCCAAAAATGACTCATCACATGCCTTTGAAATTAATGATGTTCTGTTGACATCTGAAAAGCTATTAGCTATTAGATCCCCATTCAATCCAGGGGAATTTAGTTTTAAAAACTATATGAAGAACAAGGGTATTGCGTTTCAAATTTCGTTGGAGAATGACCAGTGGACCCCTATACGGAAGGGCAAAGGAACGTTAAGATCAAAGGCCATACTTATAAGAGGTCGCATAATTGATTTGATCAAAAAGCAGGGCTTTTCTGAGAATCAGCAGGTAGTCATCGAGGCACTGTTATTGGGAGAGAAGCGGCATTTGAACAAAGATTTAAAACGAAACTATATAGACGCCGGTGCCATGCATATCCTGGCCATATCAGGGCTTCATATAGGCATATTAATGATGCTTATTAATAGTATTCTTCGTCCTTTAAGACATATGAAATACGGCAGAATTATCAGGGTTATTATTGTTGCAATGCTCTTGTGGTCCTTTGCTTTTATTGCGGGCCTTTCATCATCAGTGATAAGATCGGTTTCAATGTTTAGTGTTTTGGCCATAGGAATTATAACAGATAGAAAGTCAAGTTTAGATCATTATCTTTTTATAGCGGCCTTTATAAGTGTGTTTATGAGGCCTTTAATTGTTTTTGATCTGGGTTTTCAATTGAGTTATATGGCCGTTTTGTCGATCCTGTATGCTGGTCCAAAAATTAAGAACCTATGGCACCCTCAGGGTAAAATACTGAGATATTTTTGGAACATTATTGCTGTATCGATGGCAGCACAATTAGGGATACTTCCCATATCATTGTACTATTTTCATCATTTTTCAGGGGTTTTTCTTATAACAAGTATTTTGGTAATTCCTATTTTAGGAATTCTTCTTGGAGGAGGGTATCTTATGATCGTATTGATTCTTTTGAATTGCTTGCCAACAATTTATGTCAAAATTTATAGCTTTTTCATTGAAGTAATGAACCAAGTGATTGGTTTAATAGGAGAGATGGACTTATTCATATATCGCCATATCTTTTTTGACCTTATACTCTTAGTTTTGGTATATGTTGCCTTGTATACCGTTCTTAGATGCATCAGTGCCCTGTCATTTTGGCGAATAAGTGCCCTGGCTCTTTGCTTTTCTTTCATTTCTATTTATGTGTTATATCAGGACAAGGAATTTCGTTCGTCCTCTGAGTTTGTCGTTTTTCACCTTTATCGAAATAGCTTATTCCTGATTAAAAAGGGTCAAAGACAAGAGGTTTATTATAGTAAGGATGATAAAAAAACCAGCTATTGTTTAGTAAATTATAACAGGCAATTTGTTAGAAAACAAGAGGCTGAGCATAGGAAGGTGAAACATTTTTTTCGCATCACTGGTAGACGTGTCATGATGATTGACCAGGACATCATTGATACTGATCTTGGTTTTGCACCAGATATTATTGTGTTGATGAATTCTCCTAAGATAAATTTACTGCGTTTCGTTGAGAAGGTGAAGCCATCTTTGATCGTTGCAGACGGATCAAATTACCCAGGTATAAAGTCCTTGTGGAAAAAGACCTGTGAAGAAAATGGAATTAGCTTTCACGACACCGCTGTTGACGGAGCCTTGATACTGTCTAAAGAAGCTTAGGCCTTTACAATTTTATGTATATTTGGGCGTTTTAAAGGAAAATTATTTTTAGATGAAGATTATTGTCCCCATGGCCGGAATAGGTTCAAGACTTAGGCCGCATACACTTACAATTCCAAAACCTTTAACACTGATTGCAGGTAAACCTATTGTACAACGTTTGGTGGAAGATATCGTCAAGGTGGTAGAGCAAAAAGTAGAAGAAATTGCCTTCGTTATTGGTCCTAATTTTCCTCAAAACACCGAAGAGAAACTTATGAATATTGCCAATGATCTGGGAGCTGTAGGTAAAATATTTGTACAGGAAAATGCTTTGGGTATTGCTCATGCGATTCATTGTGCCAAAGAATCTCTGGAAGGACCTTGTGTGGTGGCATTTGCTGACACCTTGTTTAAGGCAGATTTTACCCTTGACGAAAAATCAGACGGTGTCATATGGGTGAAACAGGTAGAAAATCCAAATGCCTATGGTGTGGTAAAACTTAAGGATGGCATCATCACGGATTTTGTAGAAAAGCCAGATGAATTTGTTTCTGATCTGGCCATTATAGGAATTTACTATTTTAAAAACGGAGCGGTTCTTAGGAAAGAGATTCAGTATTTACTTGATCATAATATCAAACATAAGGGTGAATTTCAATTGACCAATGCCTTAGAAAATATGAAGGAAAATGGTTCAAGATTTGTGCCAGGAGAGGTCGGTGAATGGATGGATTGCGGCAATAAAGATATTACTGTAGATACAAATTCTAAGATTCTGAATTTTGCTCAGGAAGGCAATGAGAATTTGATTTCATCTACCGTAGTTGTGGAGAATTCTGAAATTATTGAGCCTTGCTATATCGGGGAAAACGTGGTATTAAAAAACTGTAAAATAGGACCCAATGTGTCTCTTGGAGACAAGAGTGTCGTAGAAAATTCGCATATTGCTGATTCTCTGATCCAAACAGACACCACAATTCTCAACGCAAACCTTAAAAATGCAATGATAGGGAACAATGTGTATTATGATGGAAAATTCACCTCTGTGAGTATAGGCGATTATTCTGTTTTAAAGTAAACATGAACAAATTGAAACAACAAATGGCCATTGTGATAGGAGCATTTTTATGCTCTTTCTTGGCTATGGGCCAGGAGGATGTTGTTTCTAGCGAAGAAATGCTGATAGAGCAGCAAAGCATCAATTTTCAAACCTTCTTTTTTGAATCGTTGCAGCAAAAGTCAATCGGTAATTATGACAAGGCCATATATGCCTTAGAAGCCTGCAACAATATTGACAAGAACAATGTGGCTGTTTTGTTTGAGCTTTCAAAAAATTATGCCTTGCTTATTAAATATACCGAGGCCGAATATTACATATTGAAAGGTCTTGAACAGGACCCGAGGAACCTTTATATGTTAAGACATCTGAAGGAAATTAAGACCAAACAAAACGACTATTTGGGTGCCATTAAAATTCAAAACAAGATCATTAGTTTAAAACCGGATGAAGAATCGGATTTGGTTATTTTATATATCAAAGCCGGTGAGATCGAAAAGGCAACAGAATTACTAAAAAAATTAGACGAAAACCATAAATTACCCAAGGGACTTCAGTCATTAAAAGAATCACTTGTTCAGGACGTAAACGGACCTATTGATACTGCCCCAACTCAAGTTTACGAGGAAGTTCCTAAAAGAAAAGTGGATATTCTAAAAGATGATTATAACTTAAAGAAAGATTACAATTCGTTAAAACTATTGCTCGATAGTCAATATAAAGCAAAACAGTTTCTTGATCTGTTAAAGGACAGTGAAGAAGGATTATCGTTGTTTCCGGCCCAACCGTATTTATATTTAATGAACGCTAAGGCTTTAAATAGTTTAAGAAAATACAAGGAAGCCCTGCTGAGTTTAGAAGAGGGCCTAGAGTATATTATAGACGACAATGTATTAAAAGCGGCAATCTTCGAAGAGATGAGTTTGAGTCTGAAAGCGATGGGTGAGAATAAGAAAGCGTCAGAATATCTTAACAAAGCTGCAGATCTTAGATCTAATTAAGTCAAATGTATGCGTAAAATAGTTACTTTATTGATTGTTTTTATCTCCCTGGCTTCATGTAAGTCTGCAAAGATTTCGGATAAGAGCGTGGCCAGTTTATCTTCAAGGACGATTGTAAAGAATAACAAGGCGGCTCGTTTTGATAAGAAAACGGTAAAAGCTACGATGAGTATCAAATACAAAGGAAAAGAGGAATTGCCAAACATAAATGCCTCTCTTAGAATGGTAAAAGATTCAGTGATTTGGCTTAATTTTTCTAAATTAGGATTCCCGGTGGCAAAATTGAAAATTACTCCTGAAGAGGTGAAATTTTACGAGAAAATAGGTAAAACATCTTTTGAAGGAGATTTTAAATTGATAAGTAATTGGCTGGGTACAGAATTTGATTTTATAAAGGTTCAGAATCTTTTTTTAGGAGAAGCAATTTTGAACTTGGATGAAGATAAATATCAGGTAAGTGTTGAGGCTGGAACATATGAATTGCTTCCAAAGAAAAGAAATCCTATTTTTGATATTACATATTGGATTGACCCCGTTCATTTTAAAGTTGTAAAACAAGAGGTGGGTCATAACGAAAAGAATCAAAATTTAACAATTTTATACAAGGATTTTCATAAAATTAGTGAATCTTTGTTTCCGAAAGGGTTTATGGTCACGGCAGTATCAGATCAAATGAAAACTATAATAGATGTAAATTACAAAAATGTGCAATTTGATGTCCCTTTGAAATTCCCCTTTTCAATACCTTCGGGCTATAGAAATATTGAACTTGAATGATAAGACTTCGAGCTAACATAGAGGAATACAGGATTCCGGGATTTGCAAAAATCGATTTTCGATTCAAAACGCTTATACTCTTTTTTTTACTGACCTTTCCATTTAGTATTTTTTCACAAACAAGGCAGGAATTGGAGCAGCAGCGAGTTCAACTTCAAAAAGAAATAAAGGAGATCAATACTCTTTTATTCCAGTCTCAGAAAAAAGAAAAAACATTATTATCGGATCTTTCAGACCTTGTGCAACGTATAGGTGTTAGAACCAAGTTGATCAATACGATAAATGAAGAAACCAATCAATTGAATATTGAGATAAAAGAAAACGAGAGACAGGTGAGAATGCTCGAAGAGAGATTGGATTTTCTTAAAAAGGATTATGCCAATATGGTGGTTAAATCGTATAAGAGCAAAACGAAGAACAGTAGGTTAATGTTTTTATTGTCTTCTGAGAGTTTTCTTCAGGCCTACAAACGGTTGGAGTATTTGAAGCAGTATGCTGCTTACAGAGAGCGCCAAGGAGAAGAGATTCAGCTTGAAACCATCAAGTTGCAGAATTTAACTGATTATTTGGTTGAAACCAGGAATGAAAAGGAAGAGTTAATGGCCATTAACCTGAGAGAAAAAGACAGTATAAATAACGAAAAAAAATCTCAGGAAGGCTTGGTGAGATCTGTTAAAAACAAAGAGAAAAAGTACATAGCTCAAATAAATAAAAAACAGAAAGAGGAGAGAGAGATTGATGCGAAGGTTCAAAAATTAATTGCTGAAGCCATCGCTAAGTCTAAAAAAGAGACAAATGTAAAAAGCTCTGGATTTGCCTTGACACCAGAAGCTGCTGCTTTAGAAAAAGATTTTATCTCGAATAAAGGAAAACTGCCTTCACCTGTAGAAAGAGGTGTTATTGTAAGACGTTACGGAAAACAAAGACACCCTACCCTTAAAGGCATTACGATTGAAAGTAATGGTGTTTTTTATGCAACAGAGAAGGACGCCAACGCACGTGTTATTTTTGATGGCAAGGTGTTGGCGATTCAGGTTTTACCAGGTAAAAAGAAGGCCATACTGGTTCAGCATGGTAATTATATTTCTGTTTATAAAAATTTGGACAATGTAACCGTTCAAAAAGGGGACCTTGTTTCTACCAAACAGAAATTGGGAAAAATCCATACAGATACGTCAACGGGGAAAACCATTTTAGCATTTGTATTATTCAAAGAAATTCACAGGCAGAACCCTGAAGAATGGGTGTATAAGAACTAGCAGCCACAGACCTTGTCATGATTGATTTAAAAATCATTGAGCAGCGATTATCAATTCATATTTTATCTTTCACCAGGTTTTCGGGAGGAGATATTAATGATGTTTTTGTTTGTAAAACGGCTACAGATAAGTTTGTTGTAAAAGCAAATGAAACACACAGATTTCCGAAGATGCTTAAAAAGGAGGCTAAGGGCCTTGAATTACTTCATAAAGCCACAGTTTGCATACCTGAACTTATCGACCAGTTTGATTCTCATGGTCGGCAGTATCTAATACTAGAATGGATAGAAGAAGAATCGACTCATGGAGACTTTTGGCTCACATTTGGCAGAGACTTGTCAAGGCTCCATCAGCAAAGTTCACCATCGTTCGGACTCGAGTACAACAATTTTATAGGATCTTTAGATCAAAAGAATCAGATCGAATTGACCTGGGAAACATTTTTTGTGGAGAAAAGATTGATTCCCTTGGTTAAAAAGGCCTTTGAAAAAGGTTTATTGGATTCGGGTCATCTCAAAAAATTTCAAAAACTGTATATACGAATTTCAGAATTGATCCCTAAAGAAAAACCCAGCTTGTTGCATGGCGACCTTTGGTCAGGAAATTTACTCTGTGGAAAAGGTCAGCAAGCTGTTTTTATAGACCCTGCAGTTTATTATGGTCATAGAGAAATGGATATAGCCATGACTTTTATGTTTGGGGGCTTTAACCAAAATTATCTCTTGACGTATAATGAGGCGTTTCCTTTAGAAACAGGGTGGGAAAACAGAATAGGGATTCATAACCTGTATCCCTTGTTGGTGCACTTAAATCTTTTCGGCGCTTCCTATAGAGGCCGTATCGAAAAGGTCTTGTCAACTATATAGTTTTCTTATAGAAACAAAGCCTTTAATTCAGTGGCATCCTGTGGGTCCATTTTTTTGGACAATACCAGGCTAAGTTGCTTTCTGCGCAGCGCTCCTTCATATCTTTCTTTTTCAAGATCCGTTTCAGGAACAATTTCAGGAACCTTTACAGGTGATCCGGTTCTATCAACAGCAACAAAAGTATAGATTCCTTCATTTACTTTCGTTTTGCCCCCAGATTCCCGGTCTTCCATCCAAACGTCTACAAAGATCTCCATAGAGGAGGTAAACGATCTCGACACCTTGGCTTCGATCGTCAGCACCGAACCGACCGGAACAGCTTTAGAGAAAACAACATGATTTACTGAGGCTGTCACCGTGATTCTATTGCAGTGCCTGCGAGCCGCAATACTTGAGGCCCTATCCATTCTGGCCAGTAATTCTCCGCCAAATAAATTATCAAGAGGATTTGTTTCTCCAGGTAAGACGAGATCCGTCATGACAGTTAGAGATTCTTTTGGGGTCTTGCTTTGCATGATTAAAAATGTAAGCTAAATTAGTATTGTATACTTGTGTAAAGACAGTGGTAACTTAAAAGTCCTGAATCAATAACCAAGAATCCTCAGCTACATTTTCCTTGATTTGAGAAAGGTTTTCAACCGCTTCGTCTCTGTTTGAGTAACTGCCATAAGAAACAACTGTAAGATTCCATTTATTTACGCCTAAAATGCGGGCATCATAGCCTTCCTGAAGTAATTGATTGACTTTTCTTTCTGCATTTTCAGGAAATCTAAAAGCGCCAGCAATTACGTGAAAACTCTTATTCTCTAAGGTGGATACCTCGAGGTTTAAGGTTGGCAATGGTTTAGAAATCATAAAGGTGGCATTTTCAATTTGCTCCTCCATCAAATCTTGTTGCTTCTGAGCTTCAACCAATTGCTTTTCATGCAAATGATTCTGGTAATATTTACCTGCAAAACCAATGGCAGAAAGGCCAATCACGAATACAGCGGCGTATTTCAGATAATTGGGTGCCTTTTTCTCAGCCAGAGGAATTACCTTAGGAACAACAGTTTCTTTTTGTTCTTTTACAGCCTGTACTCTCTCAATTTCACTTCTCACGACATTTGACAAACCGAAAGAAGAGGTCAGATAATTGACTTTTTTCTGAGGTTCAAAATGAAGTTTTGAGTTGATCAGGTTAAAAGCCCCTATACCATTTAAATTTAGCTCCTGCGCTTTGACTTTTTCTTTCCAGGCATCGATCTCAAACTGAATATAATTTAGGGCACATTCATAAGAAATATTATCAACAGAAGCGATATAATTTGCCAAAAGACCGTCATTGTTAGTAAGGTGACTGTTAAAAGTTATTTGCTTATAAGGTGGATGCAGTGTATTGTTTGCAGCATCGATTCTAGCCGATTGATTATTCGTTACGAATCCTCCAAACTTAGGAACGATAACACATTCGTATCGGTACAATAGATCACTGATATAATTCGCTAGATTCAAGAGTTAAGGGAGTTTAGTTTTACTTAAACAAATCTAAAAAAAAACATTCATGGTTGACATTTCGTATCTCATATTTATTAACAAAAGCATGCACAATTGAAAACCAAACTCTTATCATGAAAAAAGAAGAATTATTTTACTATTTGGCCCTGCAATCTGTAGATGGAATTGGCCCTGTTAATGCCAGAAAGTTGATTCAACATTGCGGAAGTGTTGAAGGTATTTTTAAAGAAAGTTGTAAAAACCTCGAATTGATAAAAGGAATCGGTGTAAAACTTAAAAACCGAATCAACCATAAAGAAACTTTTTTATCGGCATCAAGAGAATTACAGTATCTGGAAAAGCACCAAATAGAGGCAGTTACTATTGCTGACAAAAGCTATCCTTCGGGATTGAAAAATTGTTACGATGCCCCTTTATTAGTATTTAGAAAAGGTAATTTTGATTTTAAACAAAAGAAGGTCATAAGTATTGTAGGTACTAGAAAAATGACGGTATATGGGAGGCGGTTTCTGGCTGAGTTTATCGAGTCGATTAAAACATATAGACCCATCATTGTGAGTGGCCTGGCCTATGGAATAGACGCTTGTGCACATCAGGAATCGATAAGAAATAAGATCTGTACCGTGGGGGTTTTAGCGCATGGGTTTGATAGAATTTATCCTAGGGCTCATCATTGTTTGGCAGAAAAAATGATGGAAAACGGAGGATTGCTGACCGAATTTTGGTCAGGATCTGCTCCTGAAAAAGCGAATTTCGTAAAACGAAATAGAATTATCGCAGGTGTCTCAGAGGCAACCATCGTAGTAGAGTCGGCAGATAGGGGGGGATCACTAATCACAGCAGAATTGGCGGCATCATATGATAGAGATGTGTTTGCCCTGCCTGGTCGTACAAATGATGCTCAAAGCAGGGGATGTAATATGCTCATAAAAAGTAACAAGGCCGCCATGATTGAAACGGTAAAAGATTTAGAATATGTGTTAGGCTGGAGTCCTGCCGAAGCTGAGAAAAAAGCAGTTCAAAAAGAATTATTTATTGACTTAGATCCTAAAGAAAAGCTGGTGTGTGAGCATTTGAAGAACAAGGAAATGATATTGTTAGATCAATTGTCTGTCAATATCGGCCTCAGTGTTTCATCAACCCTGACTCTTTTGTTGCAGTTAGAATTAAAAGGTTTGGTCAAAAGTTTACCTGGGAAAAAATACCAACTTATCTAAAGTTTAAGCACCTTGAGTTTCAAAGTACAGCACAACAGCCTCTTTCATCAGTACCGATTGCTCTCCGGCTTTAAGCGTCGGCAGCTCGTCAATTGTTTTGTAGTGTGGCCAGCCATCTTCATCAAAAAAATCAAATTCATAGTAACCAAAGGGCTCAAGCAGTTTACAAATGGCAATATGCATGATGTTCAACTTTTCGTCTTTGCTGAATTTTTTATACCCCTTTCCCAGTTCTTGTATACCGATCAGGTAAATAATAGCATCGAGATCCATTGTTTCACCACCACCAAATTTCTCGGAAACACTTTTTTGTATCTCCTCCCACTGCATTTTGACTTTTTCGTCTCTGGCCATACGTATAGATTAAAAGCCAAAAATACTAATAAGGAAATACAAATACCTCATAATTTCATACTTTTGCCTGTGTGCGATTCATAGAACAAGCGGTCGTTCGCAAAAGCTTGATTTTCAGGGTTGATATTTGATGTGATATTGATTCAGACAGCTTACCAAAAGAGTTATTTAGATTAAAAACAGTCATTGTCATGTATACTAAATTAAAAGATCATCTGCTGAAGGAATTGAATGCGATTGAAGAGGCAGGTTTATATAAAAAAGAACGCATTATAACCAGTTCTCAGGATGCGGTCATCAAGATCTCTACCGGTGCAGAAGTCATAAACTTTTGTGCCAATAATTACTTAGGCTTATCAAATAAGCCCGAAGTGATCCAGGCAGCTAAAGACACTATGGACAGGCATGGCTATGGTATGTCTTCAGTACGATTTATTTGCGGAACTCAAGATATTCACAAAGAACTTGAACAGAGAGTTGCTAATTTCTATACCACTGAAGACACCATTTTATATGCAGCAGCTTTTGATGCGAATGGAGGTGTATTTGAACCCCTTCTTGGAAAGGATGATGCCATTATTTCCGATTCATTAAACCATGCATCTATTATTGATGGCGTACGCTTATGTAAGGCCCAACGATTTAGATATGCCAATAATGATATGGCCGATTTGGAGACGCAATTAATTGAAGCTTCAAAAACCGCAAAAAATAAAATTATTGTAACGGATGGTGTATTCTC
>CAYQPI010000245.1:0-4741 GCA_964419405.1 uncultured Flavobacteriaceae bacterium | reverse complement strand
ATAGCGATAGGTCTCACCTCTTCCCATCCCGAACAGAGAAGTTAAACCTATCAGCGCTGATGGTACTGCCACTGGTGGGAGAGTAAGTCGTTGCCTTTCTTTTAAAAAGCATCTATCGTAAAGATAGATGCTTTTTTTGTTGTATAAGGTGGGAGAGCTCGCTCGAACGTACCATTCGGTACGGGCGGGTAACTCGTTGCCTATCTTTTAAACCTCTAACATTGAGTTGTTAGAGGTTTTTTTATGCCCGAAATTTTGTGAAACCATCAGAACTCAAACCCTTACTTAAGTCAAGCCCTCACTTAAGTGAAGGGGTCACTTAAGTGAAACCCTCAGAGGTTAACATTCAAACGAATAAATGACCATCGGAAAACACCTTAAAACGGTTTAAGTTGACAATGTTTGAAATAAATTGTAACATTGTAGTCATGATTGCATAAATATTCATTTTCTGACTAATTAGAATCTCCTATATGCCTATAGGGGCAAATTTTATTTGCCAATCACTCCAACTAAAAAACCTCAATCATGCAATCAAAAACTAGTAAAATAAAAAAACTACTCTATTATTTTAGCTTAGCCATATCCGGCGAAGCTAAAGAATTCACTTCAGGAAGTATTAAGAAGGCCATATTTTTGTTATCGATTCCGATGATTCTTGAAATGTTAATGGAATCGATATTTGCTATTGTAGATATTTATTATGTATCAAGAGTAAGTGTTAATGCTGTAGCTACGATTGGTTTAACAGAATCGATGATTACGCTGGTCTATGCTGTAGCAATAGGTTTAAGTATGGCGGCTACTGCTGTTGTTGCCAGAAGAATCGGAGAGAAAGATGCCGAAGGAGCTTCAAAAGCGGCTGTCCAAGTTATATTTCTGGGGATAGCCATTGCCATTATTATCATGATCATTGGCATCCTTTATGCTAAAGAATTGTTGGCCCTGATGGGTGCTGAACCAGATTTAATAGAAGAAGGTTACGGGTATACAAAGGTTTTAATGGGAGGTAACATAACCATTATGTTATTGTTTTTGATCAATGCCATTTTTAGAGGAGCAGGTAACGCATCAATCGCCATGTGGACCTTGATCTTATCGAATGGTTTGAATATTATTTTGGATCCTGTTTTTATTTTTGGCTTTGGTCCGATTCCTGCCTTTGGGGTTGAAGGTGCAGCAATAGCTACAACAATTGGCAGAGGAACCGCAGTGATATTTCAATTATCAATTCTATTTTACGGGTATGGAATCATAAAAATCAAGCTGAAGAATTTGATGCTTGATTTGAAGGTGATGATGAATTTAGTCAAGATTTCACTGGGTGGAATTAGTCAGTTCTTAATTGGAACTTCTAGCTGGGTGTTTCTAATGCGAATCATGAGTGAGTTTGGTAGTGAAGTCCTGGCAGGATATACAATTGCAATACGGGTGATGATGTTTACCTTAATGCCGGCCTGGGGGATGAGTAATGCCGCGGCCACCCTGGTGGGTCAAAACCTGGGTGCCAATAAACCAGATCGTGCAGAAGTTTCTGTCTGGATCACGGGTAAATATAACGCCTGGTTTATGGGCTTGGTTTCTATCATATACCTCGTGTTTGGGCCACAGATCATAAGCCTTTTCAACGAGACTCCTAAGGTGGTAGAATACGGAAGTCTATGCCTAAGAATTATCGCCGCTGGCTATGTTTTTTATGGCTATGGTATGGTGGTCATTCAATCATTTAATGGAGCGGGCGATACAAAAACGCCAACCTATATTAACTTTGTTTGTTTCTGGCTGATTCAATTGCCCTTTGCTTATCTGGTAGGGATCAATTTAGATGCAGGACCCATTGGCGTTTTTTGGGCGATTACCTTAGCCGAAATTTTAATCGCCGTTATAGGTGTCATATGGTTTAGGAAAGGAATGTGGAAAAAGGTAAAAGTCTGATCAACCCATACATTCTTGTCATAAAGTAAGTATATTCGTGTTATCAATTATGTAGTAAAAATCTTCGGCGTGAAATTAAATTATATCACTTTTATATGTATAGGGCTGCTATACGGATCTGTTTTCGGACAACAGGAAATGAGCTTCGAAAACTATAATCCAACATCGACCTTAGTTGTTCCTGAGAATCCAGTTATCAGGGCTAAATTCCCATTTATTGATATCCATGGGCATCAATACAGAATGCCAGAACAAGATTTGGCACCTGTAGTAGCTGCTATGGACAGCTTGAATATGGGCATTATGGTAAACTTAAGTGGTAGATCCGGAGAACAACTTATGAAATCAGTCAAAAATATACAAGACCATTATCCGAATCGGTTTGTCGTATTTGCCAATATAGATTTTGATGGAGTCGGATCTGAGAATTGGACCGAAAATGCTGTTGCGCAACTCGAACAAGATATTAAAAACGGAGCCAGAGGATTGAAAATTTACAAAAGCCTGGGCATGCGCTATAAAGATACGGATGGCAAGCGAGTTGCAATTGATGACAAAAGATTGGATCCGATATGGGCCAAATGTGGTGAACTGGGAGTTCCGGTATTGATTCATGCGGCTGACCCAAAATCGTTTTGGGATCCTTTTGATGCTGACAATGAAAGGTGGCTGGAGTTAAAAACCCATCCAAGAAGAAAGAGAAGTGATACAGACCCAGCCTCCTGGGAACAAATCATCAAAGAGCAGCATCAAATGTTTAAAAAGCATCCGGAAACAACCTTTATTAATGCACATATGGGTTGGTACGCTAATAATTTAGGGAAACTTAGTGAACTGATGGAGGCCATGCCAAATATGAATGTTGAAATAGGAGCCATTATTGCTGAATTAGGAAGGCAGCCAAGAGCTGCAAATAAGTTTTTTGAAAAATACCAGGACAGGATTCTTTTTGGAAAGGACAGTTGGAAACCAGAAGAATTTCCGACTTATTTTAGAGTGTTAGAATCGGATGATGAGTATTTTCCTTACCATAAAAAATATCACGCATTTTGGGCCATGTATGGCCTCGATCTGCCAGACGAAATTTTAAAGAAGGTTTATTATAAAAATGCACTGAGAATTGTTCCTGGTCTCGATCGTAGTTTATTTCCGGAATAAACTTTTTCTACTGCTTAATTATAGAGGTTGATAAGGTTTTTCCGGCCTCATTGATTTTTAGAAAATACAAACCAGAAGGTGCGTTTGAAAGGTTTAAACTATAATTTGAATTTGTTATTTCATCGACTTCATAGATCAATCGGCCTCTTACATCATATACACTAATATTCATCGGTTCGAATCCGGGCCTTTGTATATAGAAAACAGAAGAAGAAGGGTTTGGGTAAAGCTGGAAGTTGTTCTTAGTAAAATCATCTACCGCCAAAACGGCAGTGGCAGAAACGGTAAAATTATCGATTGCAACGCCTTCTCCATTTTCTGCCTGATCAGAAGCAAAAACAAATCTGAAAATTACATTTGTCTCATTGGTAAGGTCGCTTAAATTATAACTGTATTCTTTTACTTCTAGATTTGTTCCCGTCCATTGTTTACCAACAGTAATGGTCCTTTGCGGATCTTTAAAATCGCTGTTATACCAATTCGGATCTTTCGCAGTGCCTAAAATTGCCCAAGATTGCCCTTTATCGATTGAATACTCCACATAAAATACGTCCCAGTTTAATTCAATATCGTACACCATATCGAAGACGATCATTGGATTTTCGAGGATGCTCATGTCATAACAGGGGCTGATCAGATAACTTGTCGTCTCGTCAGTATAATTTCCTCCCGGGTTTGTTATATAAGCCTTGTTAAACTTGTTTTTAAATTTGGTACTGCTGGCTTCGGCTCTTTCCCAAAGCTCTTCTGTACTGCCCAAGGTAATTTCAAGCCATTTATCTTGATTCACATCCCCGAAGGTGTTTATATATTGTCCTTCACCTATATTATTGGAGGTGAATGATCCAAAAAGGGTATTGTTATCTTCAAAGGCATCATTTGCTACAGAGATATGAACAGATAAGGAATGGCTGCCTAAGGTGATTTGCGGATTGTTGGGTAACTCAATTTCTTTAATCTCATCAGGTTTTATTTTTTCATTGTGAGTAAACTCAAAGGGAAGTCCATCTACTTCATAATCAATAAACACTGTGTCAAAATCACTTAAACCATTATTTTTAACCGTTACGACAGGCGTTATTCCTCCACACTGAACGGTATTGTTCGTTTTAATGCTCATTAGGCTAATATCTGTGTTGGTCTTGTATACCTGAATGGGTGACTGGAAAACACCTCGTCCATAAGTTCCTGCTGTGATTTTTTTATCTTCAATATTAATTTCCAAATCATACACTGGTGAATTCGGCAATCCTGTATCAAAAGTCTCCCACAATGTCATATTATCATTGATATGATAGACCCCAATATTGGTACCTACATAAAGATCATTGGCCAGACTCTGATTTTGATGTTTTATAACCAGTTTAGAATCATCTGGAAGGTTTTCAGATATATTTTTCCAATTGAGCCCTCCATCTTCAGATTTATAAACACCACCGCCGGCCCCAGAAGTTGTAAGGTACATGATGTTCTCATTCTGATGATTTACTTCGATAGAGCTAATTAAATTTGAAAATGTCACAGCTAACTTTGTAAAAGTAAGACCTTTGTCTTCGCTTTTGTATATTTTGTTGATTCTGGACGCCAGGATGACATTGTTATTTGAAGGAGCAAAAGCAAGGTTATCCAGATTTCCGCCAAAAACATC
>CAYQPI010000244.1:0-4784 GCA_964419405.1 uncultured Flavobacteriaceae bacterium | reverse complement strand
AGAACTCACGACCAAGGATGAGCATCCGTCGACCGATCAATTTTTAGAACGTTATATCCATCAAAAATTTAAGGTCTGGATCAATGAGGAAGCGAAAAACTTTACATTCATTGGAAAGGAATACGAAGATGATGAAGTTTTCATGTATTTGGAGTTTGAAAATATCCCAAATATTGAACGTATCGAGGTTGAAAACACCATGCTGTTTGAAGCCTTTGAAGAGCAACAAAACTATTTAAAACTGAATGTGAATGACATTCGAAAAACATTTATTCTACTAAAAGCCAATCCGAAGGATGGTCTTAAATTCTAGTAGTTTTCATTATTATATATAAAATACTTACTTTCGGTGCGTATTTTCAAGAAAAACAAAAACCATATGAAAAAAATTACCTTATTAATTGCTGTTTTATTTTCAGGAGTATTGTCTTTTGCCCAGGAAAAAGAAAAAGCTCCCGGACATTATAACATTAGTAAGTTCAGACAGTTAAAACAAGAACTTCCTACACCTAATTCATACCGAACAGCCTCAGGCGCTCCAGGACATGAGTATTATCAGCAAAAAGCCGATTATAAAATGGATATCATCCTTGATGATGAAAACCAGAGAATATATGGGGAAGAAGTCATTACATATTACAATAATTCTCCTGACGAACTTGAATACCTTTGGGTGCAACTTGATCAAAATATAAGAGCAGCCGATGCCAAGACCAAAGATGTGAAAGCTGGAGGCCCAGCATCATATTATAGTCCGAAAAAATTTACAGAAGAATTTCTTGGAAAACCTTTTCCCGGAGGTTTTAACATTGATTATGTTAAAAATACTGAGAATGGAGATATGACCTATACCATAAATGGAACGATGATGAGAATTGACCTCCCTGCAGTTCTTGAGCCAGGGGATCAAACTAGTTTTAAAATCAAGTGGTGGTATAATATTCCGAATCATGTTGTTGACGGCGGAAGATCTGGTTTTGAACACTTTGAAGAATACGGCAACAACAATTATGTCATAGCTCAGTTTTTCCCAAGAATGGCAGTATACAACGATGTGGAGGGCTGGCAAAACTTACAGTTTCTTGGCAGAGGTGAATTTGCCCTGGTTTTTGGAGATTATGAAGTGAATATCACAACACCAGAAGACCATATTTTGGATGGTACTGGAGTAGTAACCAACCGAAAAGAAATGCTCAGTGCCAAACAATGGAAACGATATGAAAAGGCCTTGACCTCTTATGATGAGCCCGTTGTGATTGTTACCCAGGAAGAAGCTGAGGAAAATGAAAAGAAGGCTTCTAAAAAGACCAAGACCTGGAAATTGAAAGCTGAAAACGTACGGGATTTTGCCTTTGCTTCATCAAGAAAATACATATTGGACGGTCAGGCAGTTAAATTAGGAGAGAGAACGGTGATGGCTATTTCTCTTTATTCAAAAGAAGGTAATCCGCTTTGGGGTGAATATTCTACCCGGGTAGTTGCCAGTACGGTGAAATCATATTCTGCACAGATGTTTGATTATCCATATCACAAAGCAATTTCTGTGCATGCCAAACGTCAGGGAATGGAATACCCTATGATCTGTTTCAACTTTGGAAGACCAAAACCTGATGGAACCTATTCAGAAAGAACAAGAAATGGAATGATCGGTGTAATTATTCACGAAGTTGGGCATAACTGGTTCCCGATGATTGTTAATTCAGATGAACGCCAATGGGGCTGGATGGACGAAGGTTTGAACACCTTTGCTCAGTTGTTGGCCGAGCAGGATTTTGAACCAGGATTCCCATCAAGAGGTTATCCAAAAAATGTTGTTGATTATATGGACGGTGACCAGACTCAGATTGCCCCGATTATGACACAACATGACAATGTTTTTAAAAGTGGTCCAAATGCATATTCAAAACCTGCGGCAGGTCTCTATATTTTAAGAGAAGTTGTTTTAGGTCATGAACTTTTTGACAAGGCTTTTAAAACCTACGCGCAGCGATGGAGGTTTAAACACCCAACACCGGCAGACTTCTTTAGAACTATGGAAGATGCTTCTGGAACTGATCTGGACTGGTTTTGGAGAGGTTGGTTTTACACCACAGATTATAATGATATTGGCGTAAAAGACATCAAAAAATATGTAGTTACTGAAGAACCAACTGAAAAAGCCAAAAAATTAGCACAGCGTTATGGTATGACTGTTGATCAGTTAGGAAAGAACCTGTATTTGGTTGAAGCGGATGCCAACGATACTGCTGCTGGTGAAAATTCTGCATCAATTCAGGAGATCCCAACATTGAACGAATACCTGTCTGATAATTTTTCAAAAGAAGAAAGAAATTCTTTAAAAGACACAAAATATTTTTACGAAATAGTATTTGAAAAGCCTGGAGGATTGGTCATGCCAATCTTGGCTGAAATCACCTATGAAGACGGTAGCAAGGAAAACAAATACTATCCGGCAGAAATCTGGAGATTTAACGACAAAGAGATCAAGAAAATTATTGGAAGTGAGAAAGAGATTAGCAGTATCGTTATTGATCCTAATCAACTTACTTCAGATGTAAATCTTGAAAACAACAGTTGGCCGAGAAAGGAAAGTGAATCTAAATTCGATTCATTTAAAAAAGATAAAATTACAGATTAAGTCTAACTTTTAAATAGTACGAAGATGAGAACAATTGTTTTAAAATCGTTGACCGTTTTATTTTTGTTTAGCTCTATGCTGACAATCGCACAAGTAACATACAATGCCGACACTGAAGCCTCAGTTTTAAACTGGAAGGGGTCAAAACCCACAGGTGACCACAATGGTACTGTTAACATTAAAAGTGGTTATTTCAATGTTTCAGATGATGCCATGACCGGTGAATTTGACATTGACATGACCTCCATTGTCGACCTGGATCTTGAAGCCGGCAGTAAATACAACACAAAACTGGTAAATCATTTAAAAAGCGAAGATTTCTTTTCTGTTGAGAAATTTCCAACAGCCTCTTTCAAGCTTAGCAAATCTGAAGCTAAAGGGAACAAGACCTTGATGACTGGTGATCTTACGATCAAAGGCATCACACATGAAATTTCATTTTTAGCGACAGTACATCAGGAAGGTAAAAAACTTCATGTAAAAAGTGACACCTTCACAATTGATCGTTCTAAATGGGATGTAAAGTATAAGTCTACATCGTTTTTTGCTGATTTGGGAGACAAGTTTATCTATGATGATATTGAAATCTCTTTTGATGTAAGATTGAATCAATAATAAAGCGGCACCAAAAGTCTAAGCCTCTGGAATACCAGGGGCTTTTTTTATTGAAACTCCACCGCCTGTGTATTCTTTACCTCATTGATTATAAAAGTACTGTGCGCACTTCCAATATGGTCTAGATAGGTCAGTTTATCATTTAAAAAATTACGATAGTGCTGCATATCCTTTACGGTAATCTTTAACAGATAATCATAAGTACCGCTAACATTATAACATTCCAATACTTCAACAAACTTGATTACCTCCTTTTCAAACTTTACAACATATTCATGCTTGTGCTCTTTCAATTTTATTTGGCAGAATACGACGAAACCCAGGTCTACCAACTCTTTATTCAGCCTTATAGAGTACGCTTCTATAATGCCTTTTCTTTCCATTTTTCTAACACGCTCATAAACAGCTGTGCTTGACATATTGAGGTGTAAGGCTAATTCTTTGGTGGTGATTTTACTGTCATTTTGCAGATGACTTAGGATTTTCTTATCAATTTCGTCAAGCATGGCGATATTTTATCTATGATTGTATAATTTTTAAAATATTTACTTCAAATATATCTATATTTTAGTTAAAAAATAGTTTTATTTTCTATAATTGATTTTAATCATTGATTAATTTACTACCCATATGTATTTTCGCAACATAATCACCTATAAAATCGATTCTTATGAAATTCAACCCTGCTGACAAGATCCAGGACCTTCAATACTTTGGTGAATTTGGTGGAGTAAACCCATCAATTTCAGATTCATCTACCTATACATTTTTAGCTGCAAAATCTATGATAGACACCTTCGAAGGAAATCTAGAAGGCTGTTATCTTTACTCAAGACATAGCAGCCCTTCCAATCTGTATTTAGGACAGGCTTTAGCCGCCATGGAAGGTACTGAGGCTGCCAATGTCTCGGCATCCGGAATGGGTTCAATTTCTTCTGTGTTGCTGCAGCTATGCTCCCAGGGTGATCATATTGTATCTTCAAGAACGATTTATGGTGGAACCTATGCCTTCTTAAAAAATTTCACTCCAAAATTTGGTATCGATACCTCATTTATTGACATAACCAATCTTGACAAGGTAAGGTCAGCCATACAAAAAAACACCAAGGTCTTATATATAGAAAGTATTAGCAATCCGCTATTAGAGATTGCCGATATCAGGTCACTAGCAGCTATCGCCAAAGAAAACAACTTAAAACTGGTCGTTGACAACACTTTTTCGCCTTTGCAAATTTCTCCTGCCCTTTTAGGAGCCGATATTGTCATTCATAGTTTGACTAAATTTATTAACGGCACAAGTGATACAGTTGGTGGTGTGATCTGTGGTTCTCATGAATTTATTGAAGGACTCAAAAATGTCAATGACGGGGCAAGCATGTTATTGGGCCCGGTGATGGATAGTTTACGAGCGGCAAGTGTTCTTAAAAACCTGAGAACGTTACATATCCGTATGAAAAAGCACAGTGAGAATGCCCTGTATCTAGCCGAAAGATTTGAAAAAGATGGCTATAAGGTGATTTACCCGGGATTA
>CAYQPI010000243.1:0-13478 GCA_964419405.1 uncultured Flavobacteriaceae bacterium | reverse complement strand
ATAAAAGACAAACTGGTGTTGGAAAGTCATTTTTCGACTTGGTTTTTTGGTGATAATGATAATTTCTATGGAGGGGTTGTTTCAGAGCAGAAACCGCTGTTTGGACTTCAGGCACATGCCACCTATATTTTCAAACCTGGGATTTGGCTTGCGGTTTCTTTAGGAGGAGTGCGTGGAGGGGAAACCTTGGTGGATGGTGTTGAGCAGACAAGATTGAAGAATAACAGATATGGCTTGGCCTTTGCATATAGACTAAATAATAAAAATTCGTTGAAAGCTGCTTATACCAATGGTTTGTTCACCTTGTCAGGAGCAGATTTTAACACTTTTTTACTTGCCTATCAGTTTATATGGTTTGATAAAAAATAGAGATAGAATATAATTTTTACGATATGGATAAAGCACTACAAACGATGATCGACAATATGCCTGAGAAGACGGGTAAATCATTGGAAGAATGGAAGATAATACTGAAAGACCAAGCTTTTGAAAAACATTCAGAAGGGGTCAGGTATTTGAAAGGTGAACATGATGTTACTCACGGATTTGCCAATACCATTGTTACCTTGTCAAAGGATGAAAAGCAAGAACCATCCGATTTGGTCTCCGCTCAATACAAAGGAAAGGAAGCGCTGCTGCCGATCTATGAATCTTTGAAGGAGCTGATGAAAAGTTTTGGTGGCGATGTTGTTGTGACACCAAAAAAGACAAGCGTCAGTTTTATCCGTAAAAGACAATTTGCCCTGGTCAAACCTGCTACTAAAACAAGAATAGATCTTGGCTTGAAACTAAAAGACATTCCGGTAAAAGGGCGATTGGAAAATTCAGGACCCTTTGGGACTATGTGCACGCATAGAATTCAATTGACTACCCTTGATGATCTGGATAAAGAAGTCAAGGACTGGATAGCATTGGCTTATGAAAAATCAGTCTAAAAGAACAGTACTTTCTAAATTAGAAAAGAACCATGAATAAGAAAGAAACAATTCGCTGGGGCATTATTGGATGCGGAGATGTTACTGAGGTAAAAAGTGGTCCGCCTTATGCATTGACAAAAGGATTTGAGCTGGCAGCTGTTATGAGAAGAAATGTTTTAAAAGCAGAAGACTATGCGAAAAGGCATCAAGTGCCAAAGTTTTACGGAAATGCAGATGAGCTCATAAATGACCCTGAAATTGATGCTGTTTATATAGCTACACCTCCAGATTCACATGCTTTTTATGCCTTGAAAGTAGCCCAGGTAAGAAAGCCTTGTTGTATTGAAAACCCAATGGCTCCCAGCTATCAGGAATGCTATGATATATATTCTGCCTTTGAAAAAAACAGCACCCCTTTGTTTGTTGCTTATTACAGACGTAGCTTGCCAAAGTTTAACAAAGTGAAGCGATGGCTGGAATCTGATGCCATAGGTGAGGTTCGCACGATCAACTGGACCTTGCATAAACCAGCCAGTGCTCTTGATTTATCAGGTAGCTATAATTGGAGAACAGATGCTAATGTGGCTCCTGGCGGATACTTTGATGATTTGGCAAGTCATGGCCTGGATCTTTTTACGCACCATTTGGGTACTATTATGACTGTACAAGGACAGGCTAATAATCAGCAGGGGTTGTACACTGCCCTGGATAATATCACGGCTTCCTGGATGCATGAAAAGGGGATATCAGGTACAGGGAGTTGGGACTTTGGTGCGTTTCAAAAGAAGGATAAGGTGACGATTACAGGCTCGAAAGGAAAAATAGAATTCTCTATTTTTGAAAATGATCCGCTCCTTCTGACCACAGAAACCAGCCATGAAAACTTAATGATTGAACATCCTAAGCATGTCCAATTGAATCACGTTGAATGGATGCGTGATCATTTATTTATGGAAAATTTTATTCATCCATCAACCGGGAAAACAGCATTGCACACAAGTTGGGTCATGGATAAGATTTTAGGTAAAATCTAAGAGAACTGAATGATAAATTAGTCAGTGAACTGGGTGTCGACGAAGTAATCTCCTAATTCCAGCATGGCAGAAAATACCGATGCAGTTACCAATTGCAATTGTTGATCCATAGCGCTCGAAATCCAAATAAACTTTTTATAGCTAAAAGATCCTCCTGAATAATACTGCATAGCTCCAAGGGCATTTCCGTTAATATAGGCGGTAAGTCCTTTTGGAGCCGTGACTTCAGATTTTCCCATTGGTGCTCCAATCGTATTTCCAAAGGTTATTTCATCTGTTCCATTGGTCAGGTAGATGTTTTTTAGTGAAAATTCATTCAATTCAGGTGTTTTTACCATGAGCAATACCCATAAATCTTCTTCGTCAATAGTAGTCGTTATATAAACACTGGCATCAACTCTTTGGTTCATTTCTTTTGATTCTACATTTGATGCTCCTTCAATTTTAGCCTTATTACCTTCTTTATCCAGCAGGTCAAAGGAAAATAAGAGAGGTTTGCCGTTTTCATCCTTAGCATCTGAAGCTCCCTTTCTATTGTCTGAATAAAATGTACCGAACTTTATTTTTGCTGGTTTGGCGCTTGTGATCATGCCAATTTTGATCAACTGTCTTTCACTGTTCTGCTCCAGGGAAGATTCCAGAGGAATCTGATCTTTTTGAGAAAACAGAGAAGATGTCATCAGAAACAGACATGTGATAAGCGTAAGATGAATATGTGAATTAGTTTTCATGGGGTAAATATATGTCGATACTGGCACGAAATTAAGGGAATGTTTATAAAGTTAAAAATAAAGTTTAGAATGCCTTGTCTCAAAAAGGCAGTATTCAAAATTAAGTCGTAATTTTAGTGGAATCATCACGTATTAATTTTTGAATTCATCTTGTAAATAAAAATGAATTATGGAACAATTGCCAAGTATTTTTAATGATGTAATAGGCCCTGTGATGCGTGGGCCATCGAGTTCACATACGGCCGCCTCATGGAGGGTGGCTATGATGGCTGTGCAAATGATCAATAGTGCCCTGAAAAATGCATTGATAGAGTTTGACAAGAATGGGGCCTGGGTTACAAATTATGAGGAACAGGGTACCGTTTTAGGAATGAATGGAGGTTTGCTTGAAATTGATATGGCGAATGATGATATGAAAGATACAGATAGAATTGCCCGTGAAAGAGGTGTCGATGTTCAATATGCGATCAGTAGCTTTGAAAATTCTCATGCCAACAGTATGCAATTGACTTTGGCCGCAGATGATGGAGACAAGGTAGAAATATTAGCAGCATCTTTGGGTGGAGGATCGTTTGAAATTCAGAAAATTGACCATTTCAATGTGAACATGAAGGGTGATCAACATGTATTGATTCTATGGGGCAAGAGTCAATTAAAAAATGAATTGGAACGTTTATCAATTGACAATTGTACAGTTCAAGAAGTAGTGTCTGAAGATGGTTCATTGTATATGATTTCATCCCATATGAGTTTCGATAAGGAGCTGATTGTACATTTAAGCGGCTTTGATGAAATAGACAAAGTATGTGATGTAAAACCAATTATGCCTGTTGTATCTGGGAGAGAAAAGGAGATGCCCTTTGATACCGTTACTTCGTTAATTCAATACGGGCAAAAAGAAGGGATGTCACTCGGTGCATTAGGTCTGCTCTACGAAGAATGTCGAAGTGGCTTGTCGAAAGAAGCGTTAATGTCTAAGATGCAGGAAATTATTGAGATCATTGATCATAGCATCATAAATGGATTGGCCGGAACATCATTTAAAGATCGAATACTGCCTCAGCAATCAAATCTTGTCGCAAAAGCAGAGAAAAAAGGGAAGATCTTACAAGGTTCGATCGTGAATACCATTATCGAGAATGTAGCAGCTATAATGGAGTCTAAAAGTGCATTAGAAGTTATTGTTGCCAATCCGACGGCTGGATCCTGTGGAACCGTAGGAGCTGCTTTAAAAGCTGTTGCGGATGAAGTTGAGGCTAGTATGGAAGAAAGAATCATGTCCTACTATGCGGCAGGACTTGTTGGTGCCTATTTTGCCATGGGGCCGGGTTTTTCTGCAGAAGAACATGGTTGTCAGGTAGAATGTGGTGCTTCGGCTGGAATGGCTGCGGCAGGAATCGTTGAACTGTTCGGGGGTGATGCCTCAGAAGGATTGGGTGCTGCATCAATGGCTATACAAAATATGATCGGCTTGGTTTGTGATCCAATTGCGGATAGAGTAGAGGCTCCTTGTTTAGGGAAAAACACAAGCGCTGCGGTCAATGCACTATCTTCGGCAACAATGGCCATTTCAGGTTTCGCTCATTTGATACCACTTGATCAGGTCCTGGAAACAGTTCAAAGAGTGAGTGCAGATATGCCAACCTGTGTAAAATGCACTGGTTTAGGAGGCCTTGCGATAACTCCTGCTGCAGTAAAACTGAAAGAACAGTTAGAAAAAATGAAATCTTCCGAATGATAAAATAGATCTTATATGGCTTCAGGAAGCACGCTTATTTTATATGCCTCTGTCGATGGGCAAACCTTGAAAATATCTGAATTCTTAGTGAATTGTTTAAAAGAAAAGGATCATGATGTGGCACTTTTTGAGATAGATGAATTTGATGGAAATTTAGACGATTATGGGAAAATTATAATTGGTTGCAGCATTCGATATGGTGTTCATCATAAATCGGTGCTCGAATTTATAAGCGCCAATCAAGCTGTTTTAGAATCTCATAAAACCGTATTTTTTTCAGTGAATTTGGTGGCGAGAAAACCAGAGAAGAATCGAGCAGATACCAACCCGTATGTAATAAAATTTCTGAAATCCATAACTTGGAGACCTACCCTTGTGGAGGTTTTTGCAGGAATGTTAGACTATAAAAAGTATCCCTATTTTGATCGAATAATGATACAATTCATTATGTGGATGACCAAAGGTCCTACAGATAGTAAGGCTAAAATTGAATACACTGATTGGAAACGAGTTGAGGCTTTGTCAGGCTCTATTATTAATTTATGAGCAGTACCCGATGAATCGGTTTACATTTTTTATAATAGTGTTGTCATTATATTCGACGGGCTGCCAGGATAAGGAGCAGGCCGCCGTTAGAAGTGTGGACTGGGACATTTATCTCGGAGGGAATGACAGCAATCAATATTCAGCCTTAGATCAGATCAATAAAGAAAACGTACAAGAACTTAAAGTTGCCTGGATCTATGATTCAGGGAAAGCGGATCCGGATAACAGATCGCAAATTCAATGCAACCCTCTTGTCATTGACAATGTATTATATGGGATCTCACCCGAGCTACGATTATTTGCCTTACATGCGGGCACAGGAGATTTATTGTGGGAGTTCGATCCCAATATCAATGATGCTTTTTCGATGCATGTAAACAGGGGGGTGAGTTTTTGGAAAGATGCCGAGGATAAACGATTGTTCTTCACCGCCGGTTCAAATTTGTTTGCTATTGATGCAGATACGGGTAAAATGATACGATCATTTGGAGAAAATGGAATTGTTTCCTTAAAAGAGGGCCTGGATGAGCGTTCTCAAAAAAGTTATGTGGTTGCAAAAACTCCCGGGATTGTGTATCAAGATAAATTAATTATTGGCTCAGTGGTATCTGAAACCATGGGAGCAGCAAGCGGACATATAAGGGCTTTTAATGTGCTGACTGGAGCTGTTGAATGGATTTTTCACACCATACCTCAACCAGGTGAATTTGGCTACGAGACATGGCCTAAGAATGCCTATCAGTACGCTGGAGGTGCCAACAATTGGTCTGGAATGAGTCTGGATATAAAAAGAGGAATTGTGTTTTGCCCCACGGGCTCAGCATCCTATGATTTTTGGGGAGGTGATCGTGAAGGAGAAAACTTATTTGCCAATAGTTTGCTGGCACTTGACGCTACTACCGGGGAGCGTATTTGGCATTTTCAGACTGTGCATCATGACCTATGGGACAAGGATTTACCAGCACCGCCTAATTTGATTCAGGTTGAACGGGATGGTCAAAAGATCGATGCTGTGGCACAGATCACGAAACAAGGCTATATTTTTTTATTTGATAGAGTCTCGGGAGAATCTCTTTTTCCGATCGATGAGGTTCCTGTGCCAGCTTCAGATCTTAAAGGAGAGGCGAGCTGGCCAACACAGCCTGTCCCTCAATTACCAAAACCTATTGTCCCTCAACTATTTGATCAGAGCATGGTAACAAATATCGATTCGGTATCAAATAGGTATGTCTCACATATGTTGAATACACTTAGAACAGGAAACATTTTTATGCCTCCCAGTACAGAGGGCACTATCATTTTCCCAGGATTTGATGGAGGAGCTGAGTGGGGAGGAGCAGCTGCCGATGCTGAGGCCGGAATCATCTATGTGAATTCTAATATCATGCCCTGGATTCATTTGATGGTTCACTTGGATAAGAATACAACTGAAAAAAGCGTGGTAGGAAGAAAATCTTATCTTAAGAATTGTGCTGTATGTCATGGTCAAGGGCAGGAGGGTGATCCTTCCGGTACATTTCCTTCATTACAGGGAATTCAAAATAAATATTCTAAAAAAGAGATGATGGAGATCGTACTGTCTGGTAAGGGTTTTATGCCTTCTTTTAGTCATCTGGTGCCCACTGAACTAAACGATATTTTATCCTATGTTAGGGAAGATAATTTGAAGGAGGTGCATATTCCGGAAAGTTCTGCTGCAAAAACACATGAAGCACCTTATACCCACACCGGATACAATCGCTTTTTTGATGATAAGGGTTATCCTGCTGTCAAACCTCCTTGGGGTACTTTGTCGGCAGTCGACATGAATAAAGGTGAATTGATCTGGCAAGTTCCATTGGGTGAATATGAAGAATTGACAGCAGCGGGAATTTCAAAGACAGGTACAGAAAATTATGGAGGGCCGGTATTAACTGATGGTGGAATTATTTTTATAGGCGCCTCAAAAGATGAATATTTCAGGGTATTTGACAAAGACAATGGGGAAGAATTGTGGCAGTATAAATTACCTGCCGGAGGATATGCTACGCCCAGTACCTATATGGTAGGATCAAAACAGTATGTAGTGATCGCCTGTGGAGGAGGTAAAATGGGAACCCCCTCCGGGTCAAAGTATATTGCTTTTTGCCTAGACTAAAGACAAAATCTCGTGACTTAAGGAAAGACTATTCATGTTAAGAACAGATCCTTGAACTTTTAATATAGTGGATATTACGTTCTTTCAGATAATTCAGGAAATAGTGAAAACAGGCTTCATGTTTCCCCACCAGTTCAGGAGGAAACACACCTTTTTCCTTGAATAAACCGTCTAGAAAGAGGTTGGCAGCAGCTGTTGCCGTGTAACCTGTTGTTCTCGACATGGAAGACGTATTCGTGTCAGTACAATATTCATCATGAAGGTCGTACCTGATCTCTTCAATTTGCCCTTGTTCATTTTCACCTTTCAAAGTGATTCTCATCACGGTCAGCTCTTCCTCATTGTTTCCTAATTTCCATTCATTGAACAACACCTTGCTGGTAAAATCCAGGGGGGTGATACTTGTTCCATTGATGTCGATTTCCTTTTCACTGAAAAATCCACTTTCTTTCAATACCCTGATGTATTCTACATGACCTGGATAACGAAGTGTTTTCTCCTTCATGTTTGGAATATGAGGCATGGTATAAATAATTGATCGTAAGCCGTCAGAATTAAATGATTCCAGTGTTCCTAATTGATCGAATTGAACATAATCGCAGTCTGTAAGTGCCTCTTTTACCACCTCATGACCATTTTCTACATAACGTGCTGGTCTGGTATATTCTTCAATGACATCTATAGGAGAAAAAGGAGCCTTATAGGCAAAAGGCCATTTTTTTACTTTGGGTAAGCCGCCAACAAGGCACTCGAAATCTGTTAATTTCATCAACTCGTTATAATAACCAAGAATAACATTGTCCATACCTGGGGCAACGCCACAATCTACAATAGCCGTGACATTTTTTTTCTTAGCTAATGCGTCCAAATCCAGACTGTTTTCTGGAAAAAATGAAATATCAATAACATTTTTTTCAGCTTCAATTATGGCTTTCAAGGTCTGATAGCCTAATAAGCCAGGAACCGCACAAATGACTAGGTCAAAAGGTTCGATAGTAGTTTTCAGGGCCTTTTGGTCAGTGACATCTAAGCATTGAATCTGAATTGACTCCTCTTTTGTTTTTATATTTTCTAAGACATGAATATTGATGTCTGTAAGTGTTACGTTGTGTTTTTTTGCCATATCAATGGCTATAGCGCTACCTACCATTCCGGCACCTATTACAATTATATTGTTCATTGGTTTTTTTAATAAAATTAATAGAAATATGAATTACTCAGAAATGTAGTTACAAGCCTGGAATGAGAACCCAAGGCATTTCGATCGTTCTTTTGTTTCTACAAGTAGTCATATAAACAAATATGCAATTTTTAAATGAAAATTGGAATGATTGTAAACTATTTTAATGCAAATTAGAGTCATTTTTGTGCGATGTTCTTTTAAAATAGATTCTTTTTTAAGACCTTTAAAGCATATGAAGCAGCCAATTAACATCAAACCATTCCGTTTTATACAGCTTTTTGTTGCAGTTATTTCTTTTGTTTTATTATCATGTGGAGGTGAGAGTGATGACCCTATCAGGGAACCAGAAATTGCTTACGGTGAATTTATTGATGAGAATACCTATAATGTGAATCCGACAGAATCCGACAATTTTCAGATAGCCCAATTTAGATTATGGGTGCCTCCGTCTGTGGAAGAGTTAAAAGCTGTTGTGGTGTTAACTCACAGTTATAATTCAAACGGGCTAGGTTTTGCCAACTCGCCTTACTGGCAAGAGTTTGCCAGGATTGAAAAGGTGGCAATATTGGCTGTATATCTATCAAACTTTCAGGGTTTTATTAATTCATATACAGATGCAGGAGGTGGAAGTGGGAAGGCGATGCTCAAGAGTTTAGAATTGCTCAGCAATAGGATAGGAAAAGATTATATAAAAGACCTTCCCTTGTTAATGAGAGGATATTCGGCAGGTGGGGTGTTTAGTTATAGTTTTTCTGGATTTCTACCTGAACGCATGTTAGCATTCGCAAATATCAGAGGAGGAGGAATGAGCGAGACCTCAGAAAATAATATACAGGTTCCGGGTCTTATGTTTTATGCTGAGAATGATTCACAGCAAAGAAACTTTATCATTGTTGATATTATAGCAAACAAGAGATTGCAAAACGCCCAATGGGCCTTGATTAAAGAACCGGCATATGATCACTTTGGCCCTCTCGAAAAGGCAGAAGATATGATTCAACTGTTTTTTAGCAAGGTTCTGGCTAAGCGATTAGATCCAGTGACAAACCATGTGATAAATTTAGATGAGCGTCAAGGTTGGTTGGGTAGCAATGCAAAACTTGAGGCATATGATTTTACAACTTATCCGTATAATAAAGCATCTTCCTCGTGGTTAATCGATGAGGAGTTTGCTCAAAAATGGATAGAATTCCAACAAGAATAAATTATTAAATGAGTACCTTTTCTAGAAGAAGATTTAGATATGAAAGAAAAAAAGTGACACTTTTGTTGCTAAGTTGTCTCTTTTTATATGATGGTTTTTCTCAGACAAGGGATGCCAGTTATACACAGACCTTAAATGGGACAGATTCGAAAATCGAAATGATTTTTATTGATGAAGGGCAATTTACAATGGGCAGTAAAGAGAAGTCCTGGGGGAATCAGCCTGAAGAATTACCGGCACATGAAGTTGAGGTCTCCGCTTTTTGGATGAGTGAGGTTGAAATTACCTGGAACTTGTACAACTTCTTTGTAAATAGGAAATTGGATGCGAATCAGGCGGCAGCTATGAAAGGTGAGGAGGTGGTTTTGAAGGTAGATGCGATTACCGGTGCAACTACGCCTTATGTGGATATGAGTTTTGGAATGGGTGTGCAAGATTATCCTGCCATATGCATGACTCAGTTGGCGGCACTGCGTTTTTGCCAATGGTTATCTGCCATGACCGGCTATTTTTATCGCTTACCAACTGAGGCTGAATGGGAATATGCCTGCAGGGCTGGCAGTGAAACCACGTATTCATTCGGAGATGATCTTTCCAAATTGGGGGAGTATGCCTGGTTTTCGGGGAATAGCGATGGGAAAACTCAAAAGGTTAGACAGTTAAAGCCAAATGACTGGGGTCTCTATGATATGCATGGAAATGTGGCAGAATGGACATTGGATCAATACGAGTCGGAGGGATATAAGAATATGGCAGAGGTTGTTATGAACCCATTGGTTTTAGGAGATAAAACCTACCCAAAATCTGTAAGAGGAGGTTCTTGGCAGGACGATCCAATTGACTTGCGATCGGCTTCAAGAATGGCCTCTTCTAAGAAATGGAAGATGCGAGACCCCCAAATTCCAAAAAGCCAGTGGTGGCATACGGATGCCCCTTTCGTAGGATTTAGAATTGTAAGACCAAAAGAGACACCGAGTATTGAAGAGCAGCAAAATTATTGGAGAATAAAAATAAACGAAACCCATGACTAAAAAGAAATCAACATCAAAAGCAATTCCAAGACGTGATTTTATTCAAAAGACAAGCTTGGCATCAGGAGCCATTTTCAGCAGTCCATTTGCCATAGAGGCCATGTCTATGGTACATAATGAGAAAACCCTTAAACTTGCTCTGGTAGGTTGTGGGGGCCGTGGTTCAGGGGCGGCTGTTCAGGCCTTGACCGCAGATGAAAATGTTGAATTAGTGGCCATGGCAGATGCCTTTCAAGATAGATTAGAAGGGAGTTTGCAGATGATTCAGGAACATTTTGAAGATGAAAAAAAGATAGAGGTAAAAAGTGAAAACCGATTCGTTGGTTTTGACGCTTATAAGAAAGCTATAGACAAAGCTGATGTTGTTATTTTAGCGACGCCACCAGGATTTAGGCCCAATCATTTTGAATATGCCGTTGCCCAGGAGAAGCATGTTTTTATGGAAAAACCGTTGGCAACGGGTCCTGCTGGAATCCGGAGGGTCTTGGCTGCAGCCAAGGTGGCAAAGGAGAAAAAGTTAAATGTAGTCGTTGGGCTTCAACGTCATTATCAGGCCAAATACCTCGATTTGTTTGAAAAGGTTAAAAAGGGTTCAATTGGAAAAATCACAGGAGGTCAGGTATATTGGAATAGCCCTGGAGTTTGGGTCAGGGAGCGGAAACCCGAACAATCCGAGCTTGAGTATCAGATGAGAAATTGGTATTACTTCAATTGGTTATGCGGTGATCATATTTTAGAGCAGCATATTCATAATATAGATGTGGCCAATTGGTTTATTGGTGAGTATCCGATTTCTGCACAGGGAATGGGTGGAAGACAGGTGCGAACAGGAAAGGATCACGGAGAGATTTTTGACCATCATTTTGTTGAGTTCACCTATGCCGGTGGGGCAGTTATTTCAAGTCAATGCAGACATCAGCCTAATTGTATGAACCGGGTAGATGAGGTTTTTCAGGGAACCAAAGGAAGTATTGAATTGGGAAAAGCGCTGATTACCGATTTAGATGGAAATGAAATTTATAAATACCCGAGAAGAAGTGATCAGGATCCCAATCCGTATCAGGTGGAACATGATCGCTTATTCGCCAGCATTAGAAATAATGAAGTAATAAGTGACGCAGAAAATGGGGCGAAAAGTACATTAACTGCTATATTGGGTAGGATGGCAACCTATACGGGACAACAGTTAACCATGGAAGAGGTCTTGAATTCAAAATTAGAGCTGGTACCTGAAAACATGAACTGGGAAACAACTCCTCCTACTTTGCCTGATGCTGACGGAAATTACACCGTTCCGGTGCCTGGTGTCACAAAATTCATATAAGATGAATAGAAGGTCGTTTGCAAGAAATACAGGCATGACTGCTCTTGGACTTTTGTCTTATAGTAATGTGTTTGCTTTTCAAAAATCAAAAGAGATAAAAAAGTTCAATCTGAACTATGCACCCCATCTAGGAATGTTTAAGCATCTGGCGGGAGAAGATCCTATAGATCAATTGAACTTTATGGCGGATCAGGGATTTACAGCCTTTGAAGACAATGGTATGAAAGGTAGAACCGAGGAACTGCAAAAAAAGATGGCAGTGGTCATGGAGAAAAGAGGACTGACAATGGGTGTATTTGTGGCCCATAAAATTTATTGGAAGGAGTCTAACCTGGCCAGCGGAAATCTGGAGAAAAGAGCGGAGTTTCTCAACGATATTCGCAGCTCTGTAGAAGTTGCAAAAAGAGTGAATGCCAAATGGATGACAGTGGTCCCAGGTCATGTGGATCTCAGACTAAACAGGTCTTATCAAACAGCACACGTCATAGAAAGTTTAAAACAGGCTGCTGCTATTCTAGAACCTCATGGCTTGATCATGGTCTTGGAACCATTAAATTTTAGGGATCATCCGGGACTCTTTTTATCTGAAAGCCCTCAGGCATATCAAATTTGTAAAAGTGTCGGTTCACCGGCATGTAAAATTTTATTCGATATCTATCACCAACAGATTCAGGAAGGAAATTTATTGCCGAATATAGAAAAGTGCTGGGATGAAATCGCTTATGTTCAAATTGGTGACAATCCAGGAAGAAAAGAACCAACCACTGGTGAGATAAATTACAAAAATGTATTCAAATTCATCCATTCAAAAGGGTACCAAGGCGTTTTAGGCATGGAACATGGAATTTCCGGGGAGGGAATTTCTGGGGAGAAACGTTTACTTGAGGCCTATAGAACCGTAGATCAATTTTTATAGAAAAGAGGATGAATCCCTATCGGAGCAAGGCCTAAAAAATCCGTATCTTTAAAACAACAAATTTTAAAATGATAAGACATGAGTGGAATACTTGATTTGTTGAATAGTGAAATAGGACAGGAACTGGCAAATAGTGCGGGAAAACAGCTGGGTATAGACTCAAAAAGTGCTTCAGGAGCCTTATCTACAGCCATGCCGCTGATTTTAGGTGCTTTGCAGAATAATAGCAGTTCTCCTGAGGGTTCGGCCCAATTGCTGGGAGCTTTGAATTCTCCAGTTCATAGCAGTGGGGGTAGAATCGACAATATGAGTTCCATTTTGGGTGGGGATAGTATAGACCAGGATGTTATGGACGATGGAGCCAATATTCTGGGTCATATCTTTGGAGGACAAGAAAGTAATGCGGCCAATGCATTGAGTAAGTCATCAGGCATCGATATGAACTCGGCCATGAATATGTTAAAAGTAACTGCACCGTTTATCATGAGTTATCTTGGAAAGCAAACCAAGGAGACGAATGTTTCAGATGCAGGAGGTTTGTCAGATGTTTTGGCGGGTTTATTAGGCGGTCAGGGTGCTGATATGGCCTCGATGGCTTCACTTATTCAAGGTTTTGACGGAAACGATAGTTCTGTTGATGATATTGCCAGTATGTTGGGCGGAGGTTCAAAATCTTCAGGAGGCATCGGAGGCTTATTAAATGATTTTCTTAAATAA
>CAYQPI010000242.1:0-1609 GCA_964419405.1 uncultured Flavobacteriaceae bacterium | reverse complement strand
ATTCTGATACTAAATGTTTCATTACTAAAATATTTAAATGTTAAACTTTAATAATAAGAAAGTCTGTATGTTTTGCTCCCTTATACTACTAACAGGGTCAATTCTGACAAAAACCCTAAAAACACGATAAAAAAAATTTCTATTATTTTACATAAACAACACAGATCATTGATTAACAGAGCTTTGTATCCATGTTTTTTTTTTAGTAAAAACAGTATTGATTCCGATATAAATTTAAGTTTAGAAGGACAATTGGCAAATCAGGATTGCTTTCAGCGCCTTTGAGATCAAAATTCGGAGTAAAAGCTGCACTGTGTAATTTGAGCCTTCGATATTCAGAGTTGGACATTCGATATTCAGTATTCAATAGAGGATTAATTCATGACCCTTTTGAGCTCCGCTTTGAAAATCGAAAAGCCACTAAATCAAAAAAAGGATTAACTGGGTTGATCCTGAATAAGCTCCATGCTGAGAAAGAAAACCCTGATCAGGCTAGTGCCTGATTGTGTTTTTTATTTGGAAAAATCTTACAAAACAGGATTATCTAAGGATGATCCTGAATAAGCTCCATGCTGAGAAAGAAAACCCTGATCAGGATTGCTTTCAGCATCCTTTGTACTCAAAATTCCGAGTAAAAGCTGCAATTTACAATTGCACAGGCTTTTTTTGTTTCAGTCCTTATTCTAATATAATTCGAAACGAACTGAAACAAAAAAAGCTTAGCACAATGTGCTAAGCTTTTACTCTTGTGACCCCGACAGGATTCAAACCTGTAACCCTCAGAGCCGAAATCTGATGCGCTATTCAGTTGCGCCACGGGGCCATTATTTTTCTTCTAACTTAGTAAGTCCTTTACAACAGTAGAAATTGCTTTGCCATCTGCTTTACCTGCTAATTGTTTTGAGGCCATACCCATTACCTTACCCATGTCCTTCATTGAACTTGCTCCGGTTTGGTCAATGATTGCTTCAATGGCAACTTTCAATTCATCTGCACCCATTTGAGCCGGTAAAAACTGCTCTAAAATTTTTGCCTGAGCCACTTCTGGTTCAGCCAGGTCAGCTCTTCCCTGTTCTTCAAAAATTGCAGCACTGTCTTTTCTTTGTTTCACTAACTTCTGCACGATCTTAATTTCATCGTCTTCACTTAATTCAACATTTCCGCCACTTGTATTAGCCAATAAAAAGGCTGATTTTAAGGCTCTCAATGATTCCAGGGCAACCGTATCTTTCGATTTCATCGCTGCTTTCATCTGCTCCATTACCTGACTTTGTAAACTCATGATCTAAAAATTTAGGGGAACAAATATACTAAAAACTATTAGGCTATATCAGCTCATTTCACGAATTATTTTCATTCTCTAATTCTCTCAGAACTTCATATACTTTATTGCTCTCATAGCCCTTACGTAGTAAATAGTCTGCCACTTTTTTCCTTTTCTTAAGTATATTCGATTCTTTCACACTTTCAAATTTTTTTCTACTGATATCATCCAAAACGTTCGCATATTCTTCGGATGAAATCTCACTTAAACCTGCTTTGATGTTATAGGAAGAAATATCACGTTGTTTCAACTCCAATTCAATTCGTCTCTTACCATATTGCTTGA
>CAYQPI010000241.1:0-4014 GCA_964419405.1 uncultured Flavobacteriaceae bacterium | reverse complement strand
TCAAACACCTCCACCTTATCAATTATTTCCTGAATATTGACAATGGCTTCAGGAACATGTTGAAATAGTTCTTTCATTTCATCCTGCCCCTTGAAATAGTATTCATCATTAGGCAAACCATATCTAAATCCACGACCTCTTCCCTTTGGAGTCGCAATTTTCTCTCCATCTTTTACACAAAGTAAAATGTCGTGAGCAACAGAATCTGTTTTATTTAGATAGAAAGTATTATTGGTGGCGATTAGTTTAACATCGTGTTTTTTAGAAAAGCCAATAACGATATCATTGATATGCTTTTCATTTTCCTGCTGATGATCACTTAATTCCAGATAAAAATCATTACCAAAAACTCCCTTCCACCAGAGTAAGGCCTCTTCCGCCTGATGCTCTCCAATATTCAGAATCTTATTCGGAATCTCACCATTCACACCACCACTTAAAACGATCACATCTTCCTTATAGGCCTCAATTAATTTTTTATCAATTCGTGGAACATAATAAAATCCATCAATAAAGGCAGCAGATGCCAGTTTCGCCAGATTGTGATAACCATTTTTATTCTTGGCCAAAAGCACGACCTGATACCCATTATCCTTAACTGATTTGTCAAGGTGATTTTCACAAACATTGAATTCGCATCCTACAATTGGCGTGATAGGCTCTTCAGCTTCTTTATTGTGTTTTAAAACCTCCTTAACAAAGACAAAGGCTCCCATCATATTACCTGTATCCGTCAAGGCAATAGCAGGCATCTTATGATCAATAGCTGCTTTTACCAGCCCTGCAATGCTGGATGTTGACTGAAGGATCGAATATTGAGAATGATTGTGCAGGTGGGCAAAAGGAGCAGTATCAAAGGCCTGCTTCATTTCTGCACTCATGGTGGGGCCAGACACAGCAGCCCCCTTGTTCTTATTCTTTATCTTATCGCTTTCCTTTTTGAGATTGAGATGCTTGAGCCCGGCGGGCTGAAAAGGCTGAGGGTTATGATTCGTAAAATCAACAAAATAGGAACTATCCACCTGTAACTCTTCAAATGAATAATTTCCATTTCGTATCAACTCAAGAAAACAACGTGTTGTGGCCTCCACATCCGCAGTGGCATTATGAGCCTCTCCAAAAGGTTGATTGAACAGTTTTTCATGAAGTTCTGTAAGAGTAGGCAATTTGAATTTCCCATAACGTCCTCCTGGAATCTCACATAGTAAAGCTGTTTTCTCCGAACAGGTATCCAACACCGGCAATTCATTCAACGTAGTGGAAATCTGAGCTCTGTGGAATTCAGCTCCCATGATATTTAAGTCAAAATTCAAATTTTGACCTACAACAAATTTTGTCTGAGAAAGAGCATCATTAAACAGGTGCAACACCTCTGTCAAGGACTTTCCACGCTCAGTGGCTAATTCAGTTGAAATACCGTGAATTTGTTCAGCGTCATAAGGGATCTTATAATTCTCTGGCACGATCAAATAATCTTCATGCGAAATCATGGCTCCCATATCGTCATGCAACTGCCATGCAATCTGAACACATCTAGGCCAGTTATCTACGTCGGTAATAGGTGCATTCCAGTTCTTGGGTAAACCGGTTGTTTCAGTGTCAAAAATCAAATACATGCGGCAAAATTTTTGTGAAGATATCAAAGCCTAAAAGTAAGTAAATAGTCTCTTCCGTGAATCCTGGAAGCAGGTATTTTTATCAACAATGGTTTTCAATTGTTAATAGTGATTTATTTTAGCATAAGCCCTGGTTTAGAGGAAAATAATAATTTTGATTTTTGCTACACATTCAATATTATTTACTATTTTTGCGCCCTACTTCGAGAAAGTAGAATTATTATATTAATAACTTAGGTCGAGAACCTAAAAATTTAAAAAAGTATGTCAGTAAAAATTAGACTACAAAGACACGGTAGAAAAGGAAAACCATTTTATTGGATCGTGGCAGCAGATTCACGTTCTAAAAGAGATGGTAGATCTTTAGAGAAACTTGGAACTTACAATCCGAACACTAATCCTGCAACCATCGACTTAGATGTTGACGGAGCTGTAAAATGGTTACAGAATGGTGCACAGCCAACTGATACAGCCAGGGCTATTCTTTCTTACAAAGGAGCTCTTTTAAAGAATCATCTTATTGGAGGTGTTAAAAAAGGTGCCTTAACTGAAGAGCAGGCTGAAACTAAATATCAGGCTTGGTTAGAAGAAAAAGCATCAAAAGTTTCTGCAAAAGAAGGGAAACTTGCAAAAGCAGAGGAAGATGCCAAAGCGGCTATCTTAGAAGCCGAAAAAGCAGTAAATGCAAATCGTAAAGCTGCAGCTGAAGAAGCTGAAAACGAAGCGATCAAAGCAGAAGCTGATGCAAAAGCAGCGGCTGAAGCAGCTGCAAAAGCTGAAGAGGCTGTTGAAGATGAAGCTCCTCAAACTATTGATGAAGCTGCTGAACAAGCAAAAGAAGAAGAAAAATAAATTGTTCTTCAATCTATACCAAAAACCTGATATGAATGTATCAGGTTTTTTTGTTTTAAATTTGTCTGATTCGAATTTCAGAAGAAATGAAAAAAGAGGATTGTTTTTATTTGGGTAAAATCGCCAAAAAGTATAGTTTCAAAGGAGAAGTTGTTTTGAAACTAGATACAGATGAACCTGAAATATATGAAAACCTTGAAGCTATTCTAATTGATTTTGGGAACCATATGGTTCCTTATTTCATTGAAAAGAGTTTGTTCCAAAAGGGAAATCAACTCAGAATTCAATTTGAAGAAGTTTATTCTGAACAAGAAGCAGATAAGATCATTAAAAAGGATGCTTATTTACCACTGAATTTACTTCCTAAATTAGAAGGTGATCAGTTCTACTATCATGAAATAACTGGCTTTTTACTCGAAGATGTAAACTACGGTGCCATAGGACCAATTGATTCTGTCAATGATTCCTCCTCTCAACCATTGTTTGTAATTAAGACTGATTCAGATGACATTCTTATTCCCATGGTGGACGATTTTATAGAAAAAATAGATCGGCAAAACAAAAAGGTGATCGTTAAAACACCCGAAGGTTTAATCGACATGAACCGAGAGTAAGAAGATGCCCAGTTCTACATTCACTTTTAAAGAATTTAAAATTAAGCAGGATCGTTGTGCCATGAAAGTGGGTACTGACGGCGTTTTGCTTGGTGCATGGACCCCTGTTGAAAACAATATCAATTCGATTCTGGACATTGGAACAGGAACAGGCCTTATCTCCCTTCAACTGGCACAAAGATCTGAGGCCGAAACCATTGACGCCCTCGAAATAGAAACGGATGCCTTTGAACAGGCGGTGGAAAATTTTGAAAATAGCGACTGGGGAGACAGACTCTTTTGCTACCACGCCTCTCTGCAGGAATTTGTTGAAGAAATAGATGAAAAATATGACTTGATCGTAAGTAATCCTCCCTTTTACAACGATACTTATAGAAAATTAGATCAAAAAAGGGCCATGGCCCGACATACTGAGCAATTAACATTTGAGGACCTTTTATCTGGAATAAAGAGTTTATTAGCTGATCATGGTACTGCAGCCGTTATCATACCTTATAAAGAAGAAAATCAATTTCTCAGATCAGCAAGAAACAAGCATCTTTTCCCGAAAAAGATCAGTCGGTATAGCGGCCATAGAGATGCTGAGATAAAACGAAGTCTCATCCAGCTGTCTCATAATGAAGAAGTCACAACAGAAGAAAGTTTCTTTTTAGAACACAGCCGTCATGATTATTCAGATCATTATAAAAACCTGGTGAAAGACTTCTACCTTAAGCTGTAACCTCTGATTCTTTAACACGTTTTCTAAACGCGATGATAACCGCTGCTGTAAAAAACATCAGAAGACCATAGGTCAAAGGTACAATGGTGTACTCGGCCTTTTGCAGAATCAATGTCGCAATTGTGATGGCCAAAGTTCCGTTCTGAATTCCGGATTCAATAGAAATCGTAATGGCTTGATTTTTGGGAAGCCTAAAAAGGACTGCCAGTAA
>CAYQPI010000240.1:0-3186 GCA_964419405.1 uncultured Flavobacteriaceae bacterium | reverse complement strand
TGGTACAGAAAATTAATGGTACCGTTTTTAAAGACGTCCCGGGACTTGTAAAAAATAAAACACTTGTAAGTTTATATCTTCATAAAAAGTTGTCAGCGATTCCTTACGAAGACAGAATCAGGAGGGTTTTAACATTTGTTCGAACGGTTGACGGTACCTATCATTTCAATGATAGGAATGGTGATTTTTGGAATGTGATGGTCTATATTGAAGATAGCAAGACATTTGAAATTGTGGAGCAACCTAACATAGCCTATGAAGGAGGCAAGCTATTTGGTGATTTTTTGAATTTAACAGAAGAATTTGATGCGTCAGAATTAATCGAGGTCATACCTGAATTTCACGACATGTCATTTCGCTTTTTGCAATTTAATGAGGCATTGTCTGGGGCCACACCTGAAAGGAAAGAAAAAGCTTCATCATTGATCGAGCGAATCGATGGCCTCAAGGAAGAGATGCATATTTTACAGAAGCTAAAGGAACAAGGTAAGCTACGATTACGAGTAACACATAACGATACAAAGATTTCGAATGCGCTGTTTGATGAAGAAGGAAAAGGGCTGTGTGTAATTGATACTGATACCATCATGCCTGGTATTATTCATTATGACTTTGGAGATGCCATTAGAACAATTTGCAATACAGCCGCTGAGGATGAAAAGGATTTGGATAAAGTTACTTTTAACAAAGAATTTTACGAGGCATATCGCCGAGGCTTTCTTGAAAAAATAGGATCAGCCATTAGCGAATTGGAACGAGAAATGCTGCCTTTGGGAGCTAAAACCATGATATTCATTATGGCCTTGAGGTTTTTAACGGACTATTTAAACGGAGATATTTATTATAAAATTGATTATCCTGATCATAATTTGATACGAGCGAAAAATCAGTTTAAACTCATCGAAAGTTTTGATAAAGTCATGATAATGTAAGGCCATGATTTATTTGATGTACGAAGAACTTCATAAATGAATGATTTTCATCAGGTTAAATTGTAAAAATATATTGTACCTTTGGGGTCTTAAACAATAACAATGAGAGACTTTTTAGAATTATTAGTCGCTATGATTGCAGGATTATTTCTTATCCTGGCGCTTCCGTTTCTATTGATCAATGATGTTCAGACGATCAATGAAAGAGCCTAGGATGTAAAAAAGACAAAAAGTAGTATTGAAAATGTATAGACCCGAATGATTCATCATTCGGGTTTTTTATTGATTGTACACCTAGTGAAAACTATTTTTTCAGAAAAGAATAGATGAGTGTATTTACATTGTCATCTTTCTCTGATGTGATATGAATTAACTCGTAATTTAAGTCGATCATCTGATTGATCAGAGGCACATGACTTAGGGTTTTGATTTCTTTCCCAAACTCATCCTTTAAATTATGATCACCATACAATCGTTTTCTTTCCTGCCCGTAATCGACAAAGACTTTGGAACCTGATTTTGATTGAGTTATAAAAATTTGGACAAACGTATTGTTAATTTCAGACAGGGGTTTTTCATCTGCAAATTGAGCCTGAGCTGACATTCCGATAAGCAAGATGGCAATAAGTAATAACTTTTTCATAGCAAGTGGTTTAATTAATACATGAACATGTATTAAACCCGTATTGTGTGTGGTTTATTGTGCGAGTAGAGAATTGATGACTATTTAATGACATAATTCAAAAAGAAAAAACGTGTTTGTCGGATTTCTTAATTACTGCAGTTCCTTGAATAGTGATTACCGTTTTAGACAACTTCAAAATTTAGAGTTCCTTGTTCGACATTCATAATTCAATGGATAGGGGAATTACTGCCCTGATCCAGATGAGAACCACTTTTGCGAATGGAATCCTGATTGCTTCGCTGAGTTAGGCAATTCGGTCTTTTTGTTTCATTACTTATCACGGCTTCATGTCCTGGTAGGGTTTTTGTCAACCTTCAATCATTTAAAATATTTTGCTGTATAACAGTATTTTAACCCAAATTTGAAACATAATTTAAAGTCTTTAGATTTTTTTTTTGAAGAATTTGCATCACTATTGTATAGTGTTTCATGTGCGAAAATTTGATTTTTACATATGTATTAATTTAAAACCAAAATATTATGAAAATTAGCCTCTACAAGCTAGTTTTGTTGTTAACGGTTCTATTTATTTTAGGATGTACGTCATCCGATGAAGAACCTTTTTTAGAAAGTAATAAACAAAATGAAACTGCCAACATGAATGATTCTAATAGGATGGAATATTTGAAAAAAATGTTTACCACACAGGACGAATTATTGAAGAAAGGAACAAATAACGGAAATGGTGTCCAGTGGGTGCTTCAGTATTCAGGTTCTCCATATTACCCAGGATTTCAAGCCAATATTGTAATACCAAACACGATGATGGTTATGTTTATAGACTATCCACTAGTAGGAGATGACGTGGCAAAAATACAAGGCGAATGGATGATGACAAATTGGAATCTAACCGAGCCTAGAGTTTTTATTGCAGATTTTTCCAATGGTCTTGGTGAAGTGGTATTTTCTAACTGGTGTGACGAAGTGAGAACTGGAAAAAGTCACCAGAATAGTCGTGTTAAATATGATGTTGTAGATTTGGATGGAATTAACGGCCCTGACTATTATTTTTATAATCCATATGACAAAGATTCTGACGTTTCCGCTCATTTAGAAACGACGTTAACGGACGCTCAACTGTATGAGCCTGGAGCATTTCCAATACAAGACGATTGTCGAACTCCAACGGAAAGGGTTGATCTAAGATATAGTGTAAAGATAAAAAACGGAGTGTGGAAAGTAGATGTTGAATTAGATGGTGTCAAATACAGTAATAATAAGAAACTGAAGAATTAATCATAATATCAGTTCTTGTTTCCAAAAATAAACTCTTCTGATTAAAGAAGAGTTTTTTTTACAACCTTTATGGAAGCTATGATTGGATTTTTTCATGATTCAGATGCGATCCTCTTTTACGAATGGAATCCCGATGTCCTGGTAAAGCAAGGCCATTTGGGATTTTTGTTCAATCCCTTTAAAAGCTTGAAAGCTTTACAGGTCTTAAACAAAAATCCCAGTGCATCTTCGATGCACCGGGATTCTATTCGATGTGGGTCATACTGGATTCGAACCAGTGACTTCTACCCTGTCAAGGTAACACTCTAAACCAACTGAGTTAATGACCCAAAT
>CAYQPI010000239.1:0-22327 GCA_964419405.1 uncultured Flavobacteriaceae bacterium | reverse complement strand
CTTTGATCACCTGTTCGATCAAAAATTAGTGCTTGTCCAAACGCCAGGTTTGCTTCCCCCTGACTTGAACAGGGTATTTGTTTCCAACAGCCAAAAGGCCGAACAAATCCTCAGCAGACAACAGTGGTTCGCTCATGATGCAGCGGCCGGTTATATTAAATTATTCTGGCTTCACAGGTTTCATAAAAAAAGACCCGCCATCGTTCCTAATTATGTCATACCTAATGAATATGAATCATTATTTCAACTCAGTAAATCAGTTGGCCTCTCGGTAGCCCTGGATTCTACTGCTGCCCCATTTATAAAAGATAAAACCCTTGAAATTTGCGATATAGAGCCCATTGATTTCAGACCGGTATCATTGCTTTCCAGTAAAAAGAAAGCACCGAAAGATCTTACCAGCAAGCTCGTTAGCCTATTATCCCGACCCTAGAATCGCAATAAAAAAAAGGGATTAGGTCTTACATACTGCAGCATGTCATCCAATCCCTCACGGTTTCCACTATTATATACCATTGATTAATTTACAGAGAAGCTCGTCATGATAAGGTCTTCGGTATCTGAACTGCTTCCCACATACAATTCATATTCCATTTCTTCTACCTTCCATTGCTTGACCTCAGGATCATACCAGGCCAAATCCTGAATATCAACCTCCAGGTCAACAGTTTGAGTCTCTCCAGCTTTGAGATACACCTTATCAAAGGCTCTTAAAAGTTTTATAGGTCGATCTACCTCTGAGTTTTTAAAACCTATATACAACTGAACAATTTCCTCGCCGTCTATGCCTCCTTCATTTGTCACCTCTATGCTTGCTTTCAAGGTTCCATCCTTCAACAAGTCAGCTTCTTGGATCTCAAGTTGATCATAGGTATAATCTGTATAGCTCAAGCCATATCCAAATGGATAGGCCACTTCTTTGTTTTCCTTATCAAACAGGGTATAACCATGATAATAGCCATATTCAATCTTAAATGTATAAGGATTAAAAAATGGATAATCAGCATCATTACGTGCTATTGAAAATGGTAATTTCCCGCTGGGATTTACCTCACCATATATTACATTGGCGAGGGCATTACCACCTTGCATTCCGCTATACCAGGAAAATAATATTCCCTCTACCTGATCTTCCCAGTCATTCATATTGATGGCTGATCCACCAACATAAACGACGACCACATGGTTATTTTTTTCTGCCACTTTTTTAATTAATTCGACATCCTCAGGCAATAATCGTAAATCTTCTCTATCTCCACCAACGCCTCTTTCACCAACCAGTTTTCCTGCTTCAGCCGACTTGATCATATCTCCTTCTCCTGCTAAATACTCTCCTTCATCGAGGTGAGTGAATCCTACGACCACCACCACTTTATCAGCCTCAGATGCCTTTGAAGCTGCCAACTCAACATCAGCTCCATCATACAATTCTACTTGATTTCCATTGTTTTTTGTGTAAGCTTCAATTCCTTCAAAAGGAGTCACAATATTCAAGGAAGTAGAATTACTACTGCCATAATCCCCTGTGTTTTCTGCATTCGCCAACCTTCCTACTATCAAAAGCTTATCATCATCTTTAGTTGTAAACGGCAGCACCTGCTCATTTTTAAGCAGTACCATGCTTTTTTCAGCAGCCTCTCTGGCCAGATCAACATGTTCTTTGGTTTCAATTCTATCATGCCCATAGGCATCCTGATCACCGGTATAGGCATATTTCAATCGTGTCTTTAAGGTTCTGGTGACGATTTTGTCTATGTCTGACTCAGAAATTTCACCCTCCTCAATTCCTTTTTCCAAGACATCATATTTGTATACCTGTTGATAGGGCATTTCTACATCAAGCCCGGCCTTTACACTTTCTACACCATCTCTTGTCCCAAAAAACCAATCAGATGAAACAAATCCTTCAAAACCCCATTCATCTCTCAAAATATCTGTAAGCAAATATTTGTTATTAGGAGCATATTCTCCAAGCACCTTATTATAGGCACTCATGATAGAAGCTGGCTTACCGACCTGAATCGTCTTTTTAAAATGAGGTAAATACACCTCTCTCAAGGTTCGTTCATCCAGATCAACATCGATGATAAATCGAGAGTTTTCTACACTATTCAAGGCAAAATGTTTTGGACAGGCCATCACATGATGCTTCTCAATACCCTTCACAGCTGCTACTCCAAATTCACCTAAATGCCAGGGATCTTCCCCATAGGTCTCCTGTGCTCTACCCCAGCCCGGATGGCGTAACAAATTGATACAAGGTGTTGCCGCATAATTCACTTTATTGGCGCGCATTTCAATGGCAATAACCTCATTAATGCGTTCTTCAAGATCAATGTCCCAACTGGCACCTCTCGCCATTCCAACAGGAAACGTTGTCACACTGAATACTTCTTTGTCCATCACTCTGGCACCTCTTGGCCCATCTGATAATACCCATGGTGGTAAATGCAACCTTTCATTCTCTCCTACATACACATGTGGAAATCTGTTTTTTACCAAAAACCCAATACCGAGCTTTGGAATTTGATACATTTTCTCCCCATACATCTGATCTACTTTTTCTTCAAATGACATCTGAGCCACCAAATCTTCTGCAAGCGTCAAATAAGCCGCCTCATTCTCAGGCTCTGGTAGCACTTCTTTATTTACCTGCAAATCGTACATATCATAATGAATACTCTTGTAGTAAACACCTCCGGCTAATAAGACTAGAAGTACTAATAAAACTCCTATGCCTTTCACTATTTTAATGGCTATCTTCTTCATCTTGATTCTATTGTGTAAATTTTACACAATATTACAACAATTGCCTGGAACTATAAAGAAAATTATCCCAATAATTATTCTGTAAAAACGTAAACATCTAAAAATCAATAATTTAAATAAGCTTGATCTAATTCGTTTTTCTATAACTGAAAATTGCCCATGAATAAAAGAAAACGGCAAATGAAATCAAGGCAATGAAAGGTCTTTGCAAGTCATGAATAGTACTTCCTTTTAAATAGACCATACGTAAGACCTGAATGATATACTTTAAAGGGCTAAAATCGCTGATTCTTTGTGCCCAGACTGGCATGTTCTCCACTGGCGTATACAAGCCACTTAAAAAAATAAAAGTCAACACAAAAAAGAACATCATAAACATGGCTTGCTGTATGGTCTGTGCATAATTTGATATGACCAGCCCAAAGCCAGAAAAAGATACGATAAAAAGACTTGCAAAAAAATAGATGGTCAACACATTTCCCTGTGGAATCAACTTCCAAAAAAACATCGCAATAAGCATCCCAACGCTTAACACAAAGTATCCAATGATCCAGTAAGGTATTAGTTTTGATAAAATAAAAGCATACCGTTTAATGGGTGTAACGTTTATTTGTTCTATGGTACCGCTTTCTTTCTCCCCAACAATGTTTAAGGCTGGTAAAAATCCGCAGATCATGGCAAGAATCATCACCATCAAGGCGGGAACCATAAATACCTCATATTTTAAGGTTGGATTATACCTGTATAAGGGAATTATCTCTAAAGGCTGCTGTAAATCATTCGATCTCCCACCTGCTAATTCAATTCTAACACCCGTATTAAAATCATTTATCACACCACTGAGGTAGGCACTCCCCAACCCTCCTTTGTTTCCATTCACGGCATTGGCCGCAATCATAACCACTCCTTCTTTTTCTCTGATAATGGTACGCTGGAAATTTGAGGGTATTTCAAGGATAATATCCGACTTATCCAATTCAATACTTCTCAAGGCATCCTCATAACCATCAGAAACATTCGTAATTTTAAAATACCCGGAAGCCTGTACTTTTTGAATTAGCTCTTGTGAATAACTACTCTTATCATGATCTACTACACTCAACGCAATATTCTTCACCTCAAAGTTGGCGGCAAAGGGATAAATGATCAAGGCTACTATAGGCAACATCACAATCATTCTTGGCAGAAAACTGTTTCTGAAGATTTGCTTGAATTCTTTCTCTATCAAATATTTCAGCATCATCACTCTAATCTGATTTTAAATTTTTTCAAACTGAGTCCGATAAAAAAAACAGCCATGCCACTTAAGACCATGAGCTCCTGTACAATGGAAGACATTCCTACCCCTTTTATCATAATATTTCTTGAGGCACTTATATACCATTTCGCTGGAATTATCTGCGCCAACCCTTGCAAGATCAATGGCATATTTTCAATGGGAAACATCAGACCTGACAACATAATGACCGGAAACATCAGACCCATCACTGAAAACAATAAGGCAGCAATTTGCGTATCCACAATAGAGGATATCAGCAGACCTAAAGCCAGTGAAACAAATATAAAAATGATTGATACCAGGATCAATAACAATAAACTCCCTTGAATCGGCACTTCCAAAACAAACACCGCCAGACATAAAACAGTGGCAAAATTGATTAGCGAAAGCGTAAAATAGGGCACCACCTTTGCCAAAATGATCAAAATCGGTGACATAGGCGAAACCAAAATTACCTCCATGGTTCCCAACTCTTTTTCCCTGGCAATTGAAATGGAACTCATCATAGCGCAAATCAACATCAGTATCATTCCCATCACCCCGGGAACAGTACTATAGGCACCTTTTAAAGTAGGGTTGTATAATAGTTTCACTTCCGTATGAATCTGATATGGGATTCCTTTTCCCTGATTCATATCCATTAAATATTCACGAATAATACCCGAGGCATAACTCACCAATGTCGACGCTGTATTTGGATCTGTTCCATCTGCCAATAAAAGTACCTGAGCCTCTCCTGTATGCAACAAATTTTGATAAAATTTTTCACCGAAAACAATGACAAAACCAATTCTCCCCTCTTTAAACACCTGCTCGATTCTGTCAGGGTCATGCAAGTTTTCCTCAAAACTGAAATACTCACTATTTCCCAATTTATTGATCAACTCCTGGGTAGCAACATCCTTGGAAGGGTCAAAAACGGCAAACTTTGTATTCTTTATCTCAGTAGTAATACCAAAACCAAATAGAATGATCATCAATACCGGAAGTAATAAAAGTACAATCGTAGTCCATCTATCTCTAAAGATATGATAGAACTCCTTTTGAGTAAACATCAAAAATTGCCTTAACTTCATAGTAGTTAATCCTTCTCTTTTCTGGCCAGTTTTTTAAATACCTCATCCATGGTATCGGCCTTAAAATCCTTCTTTAACTGATCTGGAGATGCAAGCGCTTCAATTCTCCCATCCACCATGATGGATACCCGATCACAATATTCAGCTTCATCCATATAATGCGTGGTAACAAATACGGTGATACCAGAATCAGCCGCTTCATAGATCAATTCCCAAAACTGCCTTCGTGCAATAGGATCGACCCCTCCAGTCGGCTCATCCAAAAAAACAATTTTTGGATGGTGAAAAATAGCGGCTGAAAAAGCTAATTTCTGCTTCCATCCTAAAGGCAAGGATTTCACCATGGTGTTCTTTTCTTTTTCAAAACCCAATTTTTTCAAAAGAAGATCTATATTCTCATTTATTTTAGAACCTTCCATACCATAAATACCAGCATACAATCTTAAATTCTCCCAAACTTTCAAATCGTCATATAGTGCAAATTTCTGGCTCATATAACCAATATGTTTCTTGATCATTTCAGAATCTTTATCAATATCATAGCCGGCCACCTGCCCACTTCCACTGCTAGAGCGTATCAAGCCACAAAGCATTCTGATCGCTGTTGTTTTTCCAGCACCATTGGCACCCAAAAAACCAAAGATCTCTCCTTTTTCAACGGTAAAATTTATCTTGTCAACTGCGGTAAAGTTGCCAAATTTTTTGGTCAGGTTTGTGGTTTCAATCACCTTCATATCAAGCTATCATTTGCATAAAACAATCTTCAATACTTGCCTTAATAGAGGTGATTTGAACATCTTTGTGTTGCTTCTCTATTAAATAGGATTCCAGGTCTGATGGACTGAATTCTTTTTTAGAATCTTTGCTGGATGGCGCAATGGTTATATGGTGTACATCGCCAAAGGCATAAGATGACAAGACATGGTCATGCTGTCTCAAATCTTTCAGCAGCCTGTACATTTCTTTGCTTTTCACAGACCATAATATCTGATCATATTCATTGATGATTTGTTTAGGGGTATCAATTTTCATAAAAGAACCTTCCTGAATCAAAGCTATTCTGTCACAAAGAGTTGCTTCGTCCATATAAGGTGTAGACACCAGGATGGTTACTCCATGCTGTCTCAGACTTTTTAACACATCCCATAACTCCATTCTCGACACAGGATCAACACCAGTGGTAGGTTCATCCAGAAAAAGCACCACCGGCTCATGAATTAAGGCGCAACTCAGCGCAAGTTTCTGCTTCATCCCACCAGATAAGGCACCTGCTTTTCTATGCTTAAAAGGCTCTATCTGACTATAAATGGCTTCGATCAAATGATAGTTTTCTTCAATGGTCGTACCGAACAGCGTGGCAAATATTTTCAAATTCTCTTCGACCGTTAAATCCTGGTACAAAGAAAATCTACCAGGCATATAGCCTACTTTCTTTCGTATTTCTTTATAGTCTTTTACTACGTCATTGCCATCCACGAATGCTGTTCCACTATCTGCCAGCAACAAAGTCGTCAGAATTCTAAATAAGGATGTTTTTCCGGCTCCATCAGGTCCGATAATACCGAAAATCTCTCCCTTTTCTACTTCAAAGCTAAGGCCTTTAAGGGCCTCCACCTTCTGATATGATTTTCTAATATCCTTGACATTGATTACTTTCATTACTCAGTCCATTTTAGACCACCGTACATACCAATTTTCAATATACCATCATTCGCCACCTTTACCTTAATAGCATAGACCAGATTGGCTCTTTCATCTTGTGTTTGAATGGTCTTAGGAGTGAATTCTGACTTGTCTGAGATCCAACTTACTTCCCCGTCATAGACCTTGGATTGATCTGTTCCTACTTCAGCCAATACGGTTAATTTCTGTCCTAATTGAATGTCATTTAGCTGCGCAGCAGTAACATAGGCCTTTAATATCATTTGTTCCATGTTGGCCACTTTAAACAGGGGTTTTCCCATATTCACAAATTCTCCTGCCTCAGCATATTTTACAAGAATTGTTCCCTCAATCGGGCTTTTTATCTCACAGCGTGAAATTTGATCTGATAACTGATCGATCTGAACATCAACCGCATTGTATTGCGCATTTATGGCTTCAGTATTTGAATTCAAACTTTTTCTCTGGGCTCGTAAGCGTGCGTTTAAGACATCGATCTGAGCCTCAATATCATCCAATTGTTTTTGAGTAGCCACATCTCCTTCCAGTAATTTTTGTGTTCTTTTTCGTTCAAACTCCAGTTTTTCAATTTCTCTTTTTGTGGCACTTATCTGTGCTGAAACATCTGGTTTACTCGCCTCGAGTGCGAGTTGATTCGCTACTAACTGCATCTTCTTTAATGACAGCTGTACCGTGTCAATTTGACCCAGTACCAGATCCTTATCAACACTCATTCCTTCAGTGGGATGAAATTCGAGCAGCCTTCCGGTGGTTTCTGCAGACACGATCACCTCTGTTGACTCAAAAACCCCAGTGGCATCCTTTTCACTTTCACCATTATTACATGCCAAAAGCAACAAACAGAATGCCATTGTTACTAAATATATTTTTTTCATCTCTTTATCTTCATTTTTTAATTTCCTGATTTGAACTTATAGTCATACACCTTTTGCAAGTATTGTATCTCTTGAAAAATAAGTTTCTGATTTGCCAGATTTTCTTCATTGGTCTTATCCAGTAACTCGGTCATGGTACTTACTCCATTCTCAAATTTTACTTCATAGGCTTTTTTAATACGAGACTTGATGGCCAGTACTTCTTTACTCTTTTCAATTAATTGCTGATACTTTTGTAACTCTATTTGGGTCTGGTCAATTTGAAGATGGGTATTGAACAAAAAAGCGGCCTCCTGGTTTTCAATTTTCAGTAAATTTACTTCTTCCATTTTCTTATTATTCGCATTTCGGTAGAGGCCTGACACATCCCATGACACACTTAATCCTGCAATGAGTATACGATCAATAGTTGAGGCTCCAAAATTAATACCCGGGTTGAGGAAGGTTCCAAAACCCAAAACACCTATTTTAGGAAATAAACTTGATTTGTTTAAACCTGCCTGGGCATCGATCATTTCTCTTTGCGAAGCAAACATGGACAATTCTGGTCGATGAACACTTTGCTCCAAATCATCTACAGTTAGCTCCGGTTTTTCCAGAATGGTTTCTTCGGGCAAAGGTTCACCTATCATCGCAGCCAAAACCTCTTTATAGGCCTTTTTATTATACCGTAATTCAAGGACTCTTTCATCTGCATTTAATAATTCTACCTTCACCTCATCAAGATCTGATTTGTACGCAGTTCCATTTTCAACAGCTATTTCAATTCTGCGAGCATTTTTCTGAAGCATATCGAGATAAATCTCTTGCTGATCGATCTGAGCATCAATCAGTAAAATTCCAAAAAACAAATTGTCAACCCGTTCCCGAATTTGATACAATGCCACTTCTACCTCAGCTTTTTCTTTTTCAGAACTGGCCTTGATGATTTCTTTATTCGCCTTGGTAATTCCACCATCCCAAATGGCCTGATTTAATTGTACAACACTGATCAACTGCATGTCAGCGCTTGAACTCTCATTCGATCCTGGGACATCAAAACTTGGAAAACCGTCAACAACTCCGCCAATAATATTAAAACTTAATTGCGGTAAAAATGCCTTATTCGCATTTGATACAGAATACTCAGTGGTTTGATCGATAAGACCAAATTGTTTGATAAGCGGATAGTTTCTTCTGGCCTTTACCTGGCAGGAATCCAAACTCAGTTGCCCATAAACTGATGAAAATGCAAAAAGACAAAAAATAAGTAGGACATGATTCGGTAAACGTTGCTTCATAAACAAGGCTATATGGCTTAATAGGAAGTATAAATATATGAATTCTAGACCGTCCTTAAAAATGTCTACAACTCATTTCCAAATTCTTTCAAACAGAAATTTCCATTAAAAAATCATCCATGACAAACCCTTCTCCAATATCCTGAACGATGGCTTTTTTGTTGACAAACCCAATTCTTTCATAGGCCTTTATCGAATCATGATTGTACTTGTTCACAGTCAAACTTACCGTATTACAATCTAAGGCCTTCGCACTTTCCATGACAAACTTCATTCCTAAACCGCCTATTCCCTTCCCTCTATACGATTGAAGGACGTAAATTTTACTCAGAAACAATTTCTCTTCTCTTTTTTGATAAGACATATAGCCCAATGATTGTTCATGATCATTGATCAAAAAATAATGATACCCCTGATCGATTTGCTCCTTCATGGTCTTCACAGATTGAAATTTATTGAGCATATAGCTGACCTGATCTTCACCAATAATTGGTGTATAATGCTCCTTCCAAATTACGCCGGCCAATTCTTCAACCTTTTTCAAATCTGGTTCTGATACAACTTCCTGAAAATTAATCAACATTTAAATCAAATTATACAATTAAAAAACATTCACCTGCTATTTAAGGGTCCAGCCACCGTCCACCATGACAACTTCTCCAGTGATCAAGGAGGCCGCATTTGAAGCCAAAAACAAGACTACTCCTGCCACTTCCATCGGTTTGCCTATTCTTCCTAAGGGAATCCTGTCAATAACACTTTTTTTAAATTCCGGATCCTTCAACCATGGTTCTGTGCCCGGAGTCTCGATAAAGGTCGGAGCAACTGCGTTGACCTGTATATTATATTTGGCCCATTCAGAAGCCAGATTCTTAGTCATATGATTGACAGCCGCTTTGCTCATACAATAAACCGATTCATCATCAATGGTAATTGTTCCTGCCTGTGAGCTCATGTTGATGATTTTTCCACCCCCTTGGTCTATCATGTGTTTCCCCACTGCCTGAGAAGTAAAAAACATGGCTTTTACATTTAAATTCATCGTAGTATCATAATCCTCCTCGGTAACTTTTTCAGCTGGATTCGCAGGAGCGACGCCTACATTGTTCACCAAAATATCAATTTTCCCAAAAACTTCATGAACTTCATCAATGGCAGTTTGAATTTCTGAGACTGAGGAAACATCCATTTGAAATCTCCTGACTTTATTTCCCATGGCTCTAATCTCATCTTCCAAATCTTTGGCAGAATTGACATCTCTCAATCCCAAGGCTATATCGGCACCTGCATCTGCCAGTGCCAAAGCACAAGCCCTTCCCAGGCCTCTTGCGGCCCCGGTAACTAATACCAGTTTGTTTTGCAATTTAAAATTCGGATACCCTTGTTTTGTCAAAGCCATAAGATCAATAATTCTTGATCAAATATAAGACAGATACAGACAACATCTGCATCATCTTTATGATTTCTGATTGATCGATCTAAAGGTCAAATTGATACGAGGACCGTGGCTTTTTTTTGTTTTTGGCAATTGATGCAGCCAAAACTGCTGAATCTTGCCCTTCATCAATAAGAGGCTCCCGTTTTGAAGGATCAAGGACAGATTTTTTTTGCTTTCCATATGTTTGAAAGAAAACTTTCTGGAACTTCCCAGACTCAGGGAAGCAATAGTGGCCTCAGCTTTGAGTTCTTTCTCATTATCGCTATGCCATCCCATTCCTTCTGATCCGTTGTGATAAAGATTGAGCAAACAAGAATTAAAACGCTCTGATGTTTCCTTTTCAATCAATCCCTTCAGATCATGTAAATCACTCGTCCAGGGCTTTGCTTTTCGATAAATACCCGAATACCCGTATTCTAGATCATTCTCGCCGTACCAGGCCACTTTTCGTTTACTGATGATCTTTTTACCATACATATAAAATTCTTCATGTTCCCAGTCTATACCGGCATAGAGATTTTCGAAAAACTGTTGGGCGCTATTCACATCCATAAAATTTTCGATATATATCAATTCACCATCAAAGGGAAGTAAATTTTTTCGATCATCAAATGTATCAAAGCTCAGTTGCATTTCGAATCTTTAGAATTGTTCTTCAAAGATACTGGATATAAAGTTCAAACCACCTGCTCGTTCTTTAGCGTTGCTTCTTAATAAGACCAATAAAAAAACCTCGAGAATGATCTCGAGGTTTCATTCTTTAAAGAACTACTTCACTAATTTGTGTGAGGGGTTCAATATTTGTATAATTAGGAACATCTGCCATAATGGTCTGTGCATGAGGGCCAAATGATTTTTGAAAGGCATCCATGGATTCAAAATAAAGATTGCCCATGGCTACAAACGGAGGTGGTGCACCGGGAACGGCGCCTCCAAGTCCAGCTTCAATTGTCGCACCAACAATGGCTTCTCCCAACAATTTAACCAGGAGCGCTACGTGTTGATTACTATAATATTCCATATCAAAGTTTTTTCCTTCCCCGGAAGGATATAGAACACTTACTTTTATTGCACCTTTTTTCATCTGTCTTTTTATTTAGTTCTGGGTATAATTTTAAATTATTTGGCTTGCATCAACATCTGACTGTAATAGGCTATCTCATTGGTGATTTTACCTTCATCATTAAAATCATGAATTAAGAACAAAGGCAATACTATTTTTTTGCTATCAGATTTTCTTGTCATTCTAATTTTCCACCAGGATTGTACGACTTTTGCATCGCCTAATCCATAATTGATGTAGTCTGGATAGCCCTGTACATCAATAGAGGTAATCTCAAATGCCTCCATCATACTCTTCATACCTTCCTTGTCTTCTTCCAGGGTCAAGGATGCTTTGCTCGGCTCCATATGGATATTCCTAAAAGTTGCTTTTTCATCAAAATACGAGTAGAATTTATCCATATCATGGTGTTCGAGCGCCGCAATTAACCGTCTGACACTATTAATATGATCATGATGATTATACACTGTTCCGTTCTCTCTTGCAGTAAAACTCTGGCCTACCTCATCCCAGACGGTTCTATCGCTGTAGTCAACGATTGATTCAATCTTATTATCCTTATTCACAACATATAAACGATGCACAGGCATATCGATCTTAACTCCCGTTTTGTCATGGACTCCTTTTAATCGATCCCAGGTTTGAACCCAAACCACATCATTTTGATCCTCATCCTTATATTCGATGGCATCAGGGTAAGCACCTGAGCTTCTTTCCATCATCAAATATGACACATTTTCTTTCCACCAGGTGGTGTTTTTTCCCGCACCTTCTTTTGTGCCTGGTTTGGCATCTTTGTTACTATTCGTTCCGTTCCACCATTTATAATCATCAGCGAGATAACTCATGACCTTCTCAGCGTCACCTGCGATAAATGATTTTTGAAAATCCTCCACTACATTAATGGCCGGGTGTTCCGAATAAATGGTTCCGTTCTTCTTTTTCTGTGTGTATGCCACCATGCTGAGTAACATCAACACCACTATTGTTAATCGTTTCATCTTAAAAGTTTTGGTTATTATAATTGAATCTATGGCTAAGAAACAGCATTCAACAACCAGCTACAATCAAATACGGACGAATATAGGCTAAAAATGTCCCGAAGTACCCGAATAGTTTTCCGAGCACTTTCAACAGTGCTACCCCTGAATTTACAATAACAGCATCATTAATCGGATTCCTGCTCTTTTTTGGGGTGAAGAACCTTGCCATAATACAGGGTGTCACATTTGGCGATTCCGATATCTCTGAAAAAATTACTTACAGGACCAAAAAACGTTTTGAACAAATTTACCTTACTGTATTGTGGTGCTGTTATATCACCATAAACACGTTGGCCCACCAATTCACAACCTCTTTTATCCAAAATATTTATCTTAAAATCTAAGCTGTCTTTCGGAAATTTATACCAGCCATTGGTTGAAATCAGATTATTCGCAGTACTTAAAGCAACATCTTCGGTTTTGAGCACTCCTTTATTCATGCTCCAATCAGCCAAGAAATGTTTTACACTTGAAGAATCTCCTGCCTTAACAAAAGCAAGACGCGCAAAATCGCTCCCTTTTGTCACAGCCAATCCGGCAGGGCCTGCAAGCATGACTGCACTGACATCTGCAAGATTGAACTCCTGACTTCTTTTAAATTTTTCAATCACATTATCGAGATCAATTCCATAAATCTTAAGATCCTTTCCTTCAAGCACAAAAGATGCCTCAACTGCTTCTAAAAATGGCTGTTTGCTATTCGGTCTCCAGCGAAAATCCATTTGAAACTGACCCTGTCCCAAAAGTTCTATTCTTTCATTCTGCTCAATGGTATCCATGGGTTCAACAAAAAGATCCGACAGATCAACCCCTTTATCTAAGGAACTCATATTGTATGTCATCAATGGATCATTACCAAAATCGTACCGATACTCCATACGATAAGGTTCATCACCAACAAAAACCGTCGGAGCGTTCACCTCAACGTATTTCTTGTCAATATCAACCACATAGTCTGTCTGAAATTTAAGAGCAACTTTGTTCAGTACAAAGGGCTCCAGCTGATCAAAATTGAATGGTAAAATATCAATATCAGCCTGACCATTGATCAAGTTATTCTGAAGCTTAAAATCTCCTTGAACCTGCTCTAAAAGAAACGGAAGATATAGATCTGATGTCCTGTCGATGACAATCACCTTAGAATCTGTAATCTGTATCTTATCAATGGTCAGTTTTAAAGTTGTCGAATCTGATTCATGCTCTGACTGATCATAAGGTCTGAAGCCTTCGGCAATTACCATGTGTTCCAAAGAATCTCTCTCTATATACAATACAGCTTTTTGGATGAATAGATCATTGACCTGAATCTCCTTTTTCAACACTTCGCTCAGGTCTGTTCTCAATTGTACCTGATCAACTTCTAAAATGACTTCTCCATGTGTGAGCGGACCGTCCGGGGCATGAAACTTCAATCCTTTTATAGAAACCGAAAGATTTGGATAGGAATACAAGGATCCCAATGAAATATCTTGTACTGAAAAATCACCTTTTAAGGTCTGATTAACAGACTGTAATAACTCTCTGCTAATATCATTTTTCTTAACATTCAGATACACTAAGAATGCGCCGGTACTTAGCAAAACAACAGCTATAAATATGGCAATTATTTTCAGCAACACTCTCATAAATCTTGAGTTCTAATTTTAATTCTAGCAGTAAATAAAACAAATCCCATCCTGTTCCAAAGGTAGTAAAAACGCTTTCTTCACAAGATTTCGAACGTATAATGTTGCCAGTTAGCAGAAAAAAAAGGATTTCAAAATTGAAATCCTTTTTTAATGAATCAAGTCCTCTTTATTTTAATTTAGCTTGAAGCATATCAACTTTTTCCTGTGAAAACTCATTGGGAGAAACCTCAACTGCTTTTAAAAACAATTCCAATGCTTTCACCGAATCTTTAGCGGCCATATAATAGTCTCCTTTAGAATCATAGACGTTAAAACTTTCTGGGTAGTTTTTAATATTCAAATCAAATGCTGCCTCACTTAATGCCAGCTTCCCATCATTCATAAAATTATAACCCAGATTGTTTACAAAAAACTCATCAGGTAATATCTCGTATCCAAAACGCCCTGATATTTTCTTGTAATGTGCTTCTATGATATCAATCATCTCAGCTGGCTCCAATTCAATTGCCGGATCATAAAATTTATCAATATCCTCAAATCTGTACCATGAAAAAATATCCCTAAAGGCATCATACTCGGTAATTAATGGTACACTCCCGTGATCATCTTCAGGATAATACTTCCAATTTAAATGCAATCCATTATCTTTTTCAACCTCCGCCGCATCGATAAATTCCATAATTGAACGATAGTGATATGAATCTCTGCTCGTATCTTTTCTGGCCAAATCAGCATCCATCCCTGAAGGAAGGGTGTTGGCAACTCCTACAAACAAGGATTTGTCTGTAAAATCAACTTCAGCCAGTTTTTCCTTGGTCATTTGTAAGGTTTCCTGATTATTCCACCACATGCTCGGATCGATGGATACATAATTAGTAAATAATTCTGGCCTCGTCATCAAGGTGTTTATAACAGTTAATCCTCCAAAAGAATGCCCTACATAGGTTCTGTAATCTGTCACAGGATAGTTCTTTTCAATATAAGGAATCAACTCTTTTTCCATGAAATCGGCAAAAGCCTCACCGCCACCCGAATCTTTTAACCATGCCGTGTCCCCCCCAAAAGGACTTACCTCAGAATGTGTTGGTGTCAGATCTCTGGTTCTGTTGGTATTTGGAATCGCAACGATGATCATTTCAGGGATAATGGTGTTGCCATTGGTGGTACTCAACTGCCTCATCATACCTGCCACCGAATAAAAATGTCCTGGTCCGTCCAACAAGTAAAGTACGGGATACTTTTTGCCCGAGAATATACTCGAATCACCATCACCTGGCACATGAATCCAAATCTTTCGCGTTTCATTCAACACCTCAGATTGAACCGAATCTATTTTACCGAAAACGATTTGGTTATCACTGTTTTCTTTTTGAGTTTCTGCCTGCTTCTCTGCACAGCTCAACACGAACGCATAGAACAGCAGAATAAATAGTAGTTTTTTCATTTTTTAGTTAGTTTTTTATATTCTCTAAATCAAACATAAAGGCATAGGTCAAGGCCGTTATTTTATAGGCCTCAAATCTTCCAGAGGCACCTCCATGTCCGTTATCCATATTACAATCTAATATGATCAAATTATCGTCCGTTTTTAAGGCCCGTAATTTCGCCACCCATTTTAAAGGTTCCCAATACTGCACCTGGCTATCCCAAAAACCTGTGGTCACCAATATATTTGGATAGGCTTGAGCAATGACATTGTCATAGGGAGAATAAGACAGCATATAATTATAATACGCTTCGTCTTTTGGATTTCCCCATTCATCAAACTCTCCTGTTGTCAAAGGAATCGATTCATCAAGCATGGTCGATACTACATCTACAAAAGGAACATCTGCAATCACCCCATTCCACAATTCAGGCTTCATATTTAATACGGCCCCCATCAGCAATCCTCCGGCGGATCCTCCATTGGCATATAAATGATCACTACTTGTATATCCTTCCTCAACCAAATATTCACCTGCATTGATAAAATCTGTGAAGGTATTTTTCTTTTTTAATAATTTACCGTCTTCATACCAGTAGCGCCCCATCTCCTGACCCCCTCTGATATGTGCCATGGCGTAGATAAATCCTCGATCCAACAAACTTAATCTCCCTGAAGAAAAATAGGGTTCTGTACTCGAACCATAAGACCCATAAGAATATAATAACAACGGTGTATCACTTGTTTTTTCGGTTCCTTTTCGATACACCAAAGAAATCGGAATTTTTGTACCGTCATTGGCAGTAGCATAAATTCTTTCAGAAACATAATTCTCGGGAGAGAAATCGCCTCCAAGTATTTCCTGTTGTTTTAGCAACACCTGTTCTTTTGTGTTCATATTGTATTCAAACGTACTGTTTGGTGTTGTCAATGAGGTATAGCCATATCTCAAAATATCTGTATCGAAATCAAGGTTTGAGGTTGTATAAACCAAATAAGCTGGGTCATTAAACTCTATATAATGTTCTTCACCTTTCCAGGGCTTCACCCTGATCGCTCTTAACCCATTGACTCTTTCACTCACTACTAAAAAATCTTTGAAAATATCAACCCCCTGTAAAAAACGTTCCTGACTATGAGGTATAACATCAGTCCAGTTTTCCTTCTCTGTAGCATTGACTGGTGTTTTCACTAACTTGAAATTTTCTGCTTCTAAATTGGTTCTGATATAAAAATCATCACCAAAATGTGACACGTCATATTCCAGATTCTTTTCTCTGGGCTGAATAATCTTCCAATCACCATCGGGATTAGCAGCATCGAGGAATCTAAACTCAGTGGACAGGGTCTGATAACTGCCAATCAACAAGTATTTTTTTGATTTTGATTTATAAATATAACAGCCAAACGTGTCGTCTTTTTCTTCGTATACCAAAACATCATCTGCCTGACTCGTACCCAAGGTATGTTTGTAAATCTTATCTGAACGCAGTGTTTGAGGGTCTTGAGTTGAATAAAAAACTGTTTTATTGTCATTGGCCCAGGTCGCTCTACCCGTGGTGTTTTCAAGTTTATCAGGCAACACATTTCCTGTTTTTAAATCTTTAAAATAAATAGAATACTGTCGTCTGGAAACCGTGTCGACTCCATAAGCCAGCAAGTTATTGTCAAGGCTGACCGAACGGCCACGGATGTTGAAAAATGCATGCCCCTTCGCCATTTCCGGTCCATTCAACATAATTTCTTCCTTATCAGAGCCAATTTTTTTTCTACAGTACAGTCGGTAATCGTCACCTTCCTCAAACCTTATATAATAGGAATAACCATTGTCATTCACAGGAACTGACTGATCATCCTTTTTAATTCTGCTCACCAATTCGTCATAGATCTTTGTTTGGAGATCCTTCGTATGACTCATCGACTCAGCCAGGTAATCATTCTCGGCCTGTATATAATCGAGTACATCTTTGGTCTGAGCGTCAGGATGCTCAGCTTCTTTTTGCTCATCACTCAAACGCATCCAAAAATAATTGTCAATTCTACTGTCGCCATGTATGGTTAGGGTATCTGGAATCACTTTGGCAACCGGGCCTTTCGGAATTTGATTTGAAGATTCTTGACTTTCCTCTTTACAGGACATCGAAAAAAGTAAAAACAGTACTAGGACATAGGAAAGGTGTTTCATGGCGGGCTGGCTTAGAATTAGTTAAAATAATAATTGATCTCATAAAGATAGCAAATTTAACCGACTGAATTTGAATCACTTTAAACTCATCCTTATCCAGTTTCAAAGATATTTTAGTTGCTTTTTATAAGGACGCGAAAAAAAAGGAATCAATGTTAACATTGATTCCTTTTTGGCATCTAGTGAAGGGGTGATTTAAGTGAGCCCTTCGCTTAAGCGAAGGGCTCAGAAATCATACCACCTCAACAAACAATCCTTCATCTGTCTTGCTGACAGCGGCTAGTTTGTGTTTGGTTAAACCTTTGATGGTTTTATCCCATTTTTTATTGGATAATCCGGATTGAGTTTTCAATGAAACCAATTCAATTTTCTCCTCTTTTTGAAGTAAACCTAAAACCGTTTTTTCATCCTCATTGAGTTCTACAGTAGGGGCTTTTTGCTCCGGTTTCATTTGTGGAAAAAACAATACTTCCTGAATGGAGGCATTATTTGTCAAAAACATCACCAGCCTGTCAATTCCGATTCCGATTCCGGATGTTGGAGGCATACCGTATTCAAGGGCTCTCACAAAATCCATATCAATAAACATGGCTTCATCGTCTCCTTTTTCAGATAAACTCAATTGGTCTTGAAACCTTTCCAGCTGATCAATCGGATCATTTAATTCTGAATACGCATTGGCTAACTCCTTCCCGTTGACCAATAATTCGAATCTCTCGGTCAATTCAGGATTATCTCTATGCTCCTTGCAAAGAGGACTCATCTCTTTTGGATAATCTGTGATAAAGGTGGGTTGCACATAATGATGCTCACATTTTTCACCAAAAAGCTCATCGATCAGCTTCCCTTTACCCATGGTCTCATCAACTTCAATTCCAATTTCTCTGCAAACGTTTCTTAATGCTTCCTCATCCATACCTGCAACATCGTGACCCGTATGTTCTTTGATCGCCTCCAGAATTGGTACTCTTGCATAAGGTGCTTTGAAATTGATCAAATGATCACCCACCTGCACCTCTGATGAACCATTGGCATCCAGGGCTACTTTTTCAAGTAGCTCTTCGGTCATCTCCATCATCCAGTTATAATCCTTGTAGGCCACATACAGCTCCATTACCGTAAATTCCGGATTGTGTGTGCGGTCCATTCCTTCATTTCTAAAGTCTTTGGCAAATTCGTACACCGCGTCAAAACCACCCACGATCAATCGTTTCAAATACAGCTCATTGGCAATTCTCATATACAATGGAATGTCTAAAGCATTGTGATGTGTGATAAATGGTCTGGCTGCAGCACCCCCGGGAATTGGTTGCAAGATGGGAGTTTCTACTTCAAGATAGCCTTTATCATTAAAGAACTGTCTCATCGAATTGGTGATCTTGGTTCTTTTTATAAACGTCTCTTTCACATGATCATTTACCATCAGGTCAACATATCTTTGTCGGTAACGCATTTCTGCATCACTAAAGGCATCATGAGCCTTTCCATCAGCATCAACTTTCACAATTGGCATCGGCTTCAAGGCCTTTGACAACACCGTCAGCTCCTTTACTAAAATTGAAGTTTCCCCTACTTTAGTTTTAAAAACAGTTCCTCTCACCCCAATGATATCTCCGATGTCTAACAACTTTTTAAACACCTCATTGTACATGGTTTTATCATCTCCTTCACAAATCTCATCCCTGTTGATATAGATCTGCATTCTTCCTGAACCATCTTTTAATTCGGCAAAAGACGCTTTACCCATGATCCTTCTGCTCATGATTCTACCCGCCAATACGAGTTCTTTCCCTTCAAGGTTTTCAAAATTGGTTAGTACCTCCTCCACAGTTGAAGTGGTTTTAAACTGGGCTGCCGGATACGGATCTATCCCTAAATCACGTAATTTCTGTAAAGATTCTCTACGAACTATTTCCTGTTCTGATAATTGCATTTTCTAAAATATTTTGAAAAAAATAGGTCGCAAAGATACAATGAACCTTTGAAACTATGAAACCAGGAACAGCGAAAGAATTGCTTTACATCATATTCCAAGCCTTTTTAAAATATCCACTTAGAAATGATTGTAACGAATTGCCGAAAATAGCGTCATGTAATTAAAATATTATCACGAATTTTGCAACCTGAAACAATTATCTAATATGAGCATTTTTAGAGTTTTACTTTCCATTTTATTTCCGCCTTTAGCTGTTATTGACAAAGGGTGTGGATCTGTGGTTATTGTATTCATCTTAACGCTTTGTGCCTGGATCCCAGGTGTCATAGCTGCCTTGATCATATTAAATAATCCAAAATACAGCTGATGAATCAGGTGATTTTTCAAGATCTTGGATCCATGGATTACAAGGAGGCCTGGGAGTATCAAAATGAACTTTTTCAAGGAATCATAGACATCAAACTATCTAACCGAAAAAGTGATCAAAAAAAATTGACTCCAAATTATTTTCTTTACACAGAACACCCTCCTGTCTACACCTTGGGAAAAAGCGGAGATCTATCCAATCTTTTATTAAATGAAGAACAGTTAAAACAAAAAGGGATCTCCTTTTTTAAATCGAATCGAGGCGGTGATATTACTTTTCATGGTCCTGAACAAATTGTCGGTTATCCGATCATAGATCTTGAAGAATTTAAACCAGACATTCGCTGGTATATGAGAAGTTTAGAGGAAGTCATCATTCGAACCATTGCTCACTATGGGTTAAAAGGCGTTCGAAGTGATGGTGAGACAGGGGTATGGCTCGATGTTGGCACTCCATTTGCCAGAAAAATATGTGCGCTGGGAGTGAGAACATCTCGCTGGGTAACGATGCATGGCTTTGCTTTAAATGTCAACACAAACCTCGGCTATTTTGACCATATCATTCCTTGCGGGATACGAGGAAAGGCAGTTACTTCAATTCAAGCAGAACTGAATCGAAATATACCACTAGAAGAAGTAAAGCAATTGATAAACAAGTACTTTGAAGAAGTGTTTGAGGCCAAATTGCTGCCAAACAAACTATGAAGTAAACGAACCAGTAATTAATTGGTTTCTTCGTTAAAATAAACCTTGTAATATTTCATTTTTTTATCTTCATCATATCCTAATTCAAGATATTCCGAAGATGCATCCGGCGCCTCTACATCCATTTTAATTTGAATATGGGTGTCTAGTTTGATCTCTGTCTTTAACTTTTGCTTCTGCTTTTTAAGCACTGAATCAGATACATGAAATTGATTTCTGATCAAGGTTTCCTTATCGGTTTCGAAGAGTTTCTTATAGTCGTCAAATAAGTTCTTTTGCTCCTCGTCTTCAAAGACCTCTTCTTTAAAATCATGAATATTTACCGTGTCATTCTCTTTCAAATAATCAACCGTTTTGGCTAAAAAATGACTCTGCTCCTGCGTGCTGTAATCCACTTTTAAAACTTCATCACCAAAATCTTTACACATTTCTATATAAGACTGCGTGTGATTGTTTTTATCATCTGCGTATTTGACATTTAGAAAATTCTTAATCCAGTATTGGGCATCATAATTATTATTGTCAACACTCAGTACAACCAGACCTTCATCATCTGTGTAATTCACGATCAAACAACCTTTATCGATCTTCTTCGTATTAATTCCTTTTTGAACAATAACATCCAAACTGTCACCTTCCATATAGGTCTGAAAAAAATTGGTTTTACTTTCGATTTTAAAAATACCCAATGCAGTGGTTTGAACCTCATTGAATTCGATACCATCAAACAAAACAATAATTACATCTCCTGTTTTGATCTGTGCCGAATTTGATTGCTCAAACAAATGCAAGAGGATATTCTTAGAACCTTCTATAAAAAAATCTTCCTCCTTAAACATTCTCTTAGAATAGGTATAGATCTCATTCAAATTGACATCAGCATGATGGCTGAATCTGAAGCTTTCTGTCAAATTTCCAAACGGCTTTAAGAGATAGGGCAACATCAAATTGTAGCTATCTTCATCAAAAACCACGGGAGCTTCAGAAAATACATTCCTGGTATCGTTGAATTTGTTGCCTATTTTATGAATAATCAAATGTGGAATACTTGCCTTGGATCTTTTAATCATGTCATCATTTTTTCAAGCTGCAATGATACAACATTAGAAAATTCTATTTCCAAACATGGTAAAAAAAATCTCACATACGTTGAACCAAGAACAGTCAGTGAATGTGAGATCAGGTTTGATCGGAGTACTTAAATTTACAAAAAAAACCTTAAAAAAAGACTTCCGGATTTACATTTTTTACTCGATATGGATTAAAAACACCTTACGATCTACTTCGCTTGTTTTCTCCCATGGACGTTTGTAAACCATTATAACTTCCTGCTTTCCTTTACGTTTTCCTCGAAATTCCCATATTTCGTTCCCTCCAGCTCCGGTAATAGCCCTGTCTTTCAACACATAATCTACGTAAACCGAGTCTAAAAGGTTCTCCTTGCTTTTATTCTCCCAATGCCATGAATATCCCGTAGATTGATTCGATGCCAGCACTACTTTAAAAATTTCGCCCGTTCTTACTTTGATCACACTGCTTTGAAAGGAGAGTAATATCAGGCTACAAAAACTAAGG